>JABDBT010000007.1:0-35779 GCA_013288465.1 Bacteroidota bacterium
ATGCAAATGACCTGCTTATCGACTCGCTAACGCAAACTGATAAATCGAGGTTTCTTTATTGCAGGGATGTGGTGGTTGAGTTAAATAATTACACCGGTAAAACGCCCAGCGGGTTATATACCTACACCCTCAGGTACCTCAAGCTATCATCCCTAACCTCTCAATTAAATGCCGAAGGGATAACGTTAGAGCCGGTTACTACCAATGCTTTTTTTAATAAAAGCAAAAACGATAAGTACAGCGCGCGCATAGAATCGGTGCAACTTAACAGGTTTGATTTTTTGAATTACCATAAATACCGGTCATTTTCGGCATCAAGCTTAGTTTTAGATAAGGGCACATTTTCTTTATACAGCAACCCTAATCGCGCGCCAACAAATACGGATAAAATAAAAACATTCCCGGCCATGGTATTGGCTAATTTACAAGTTGATACTAAGGTGGATACTGTTTTGGTAAAGCACCTTAGTATCAGTTATAGCGAGCTTAACAATAAATCAAAAGAAACCGGCACTATTACCTTTAACAATACCAACGGCCAGTTTTTAAATATCACTAATAATAAGACGGCCCTTCAAACAAATAATTTTTGTATTGCCCGCTTAAGCAGTTATTTTATGAACCAGGGCGAGCTGAACGTGCTTTTTACTTTTAACCTAACGGATAAAGATGCAGCCTATACCTACAAAGGTAACCTGGGGGCAATGGACCTGAAAGCAGTTAACCCGGCTGCTGTACCGCTGGCCATGGTAAAAATAACATCCGGTAAGCTTGAAAACTTAGATTTTGATTTTAAATCTAACGGTAAAATAGCCAAGGGCAAGGTCACCGTTTTATATAACGACCTTAAAGTGACTATTTTAAAGCCAGACAGCGATAGCGAAAAACTGAAAAAGATGCGGATCGCGTCACTGTATGCAAACATATTCATTGTTAAACATGATAACCCTGATGAACCGGGCGAGATACCCCGGTCATATAATGTAGCCTTCCCGCGGCCAATTACCTCGCCATTTTTTAATTACACCTGGAAATCGCTATTTGAAGGTATTAAACCAGGCGTAGGCCTTACTAAAAAAACTCAGGAAACTACCAAAGCCCTGGTTGCCAAAGGTGTTCTGAACAAACAAAACCGTATAATAAAAAGAGAACAAAGAAAATTACGCAGGGCCGAACGACGAAAAAAACGGGAAGACAAAAAATTGCAGGAAAGCCTTCAAAATGATGATCTGCTAAATTGAATCCTCTATCATCCATTACTTTATTATATTTTTTTACCCACCATGCAACGCCCGCGTTAATAACCGCATCTTATAGTAAAACAACTTAAAATGAAAAGAATTTCAATTACCCTGTTTGCCGCGATAGTGTTTATTGCCGCAACACTAAACGCATCGGCCCAAAATGAGCAAACCAGGCAGGTGTCGGGCTTTAACGGCATCGCATCATCAGGTTCATTTAATGTGCATGTAAAAATTGACGGCACCGAAAGTTTAAAATTAACCGCCGACGCGTCAATTATCAACGAGATCGAAACCGTGGTTGAAAACGGCAAATTAGAGATCAGGTTTAAAAAATCGCATAAATGGGATGATGGCAACCATGGCAAGATCGAAGTTTACGTTACTGCCAAATCGCTTTCTAACCTGGCAGAAGCGGGGTCAGGTAATATTAATGTTGAAGGCGCTTTAGGTGGCGATAACGCTAAAATTGCTGTTAGCGGATCGGGCAATGTAACCACCACCGTTAAAGCAAATGATCTTCATGCGGTTATCAGCGGCTCGGGTAATATTAAGCTCGACGGCAGTTCAAGTAATGCCAATATTGCGATCAGTGGGTCGGGAGGGTTAAAAGCTAAAGAATTTAAAGCAGGCTCGGTATCAGCAGTTATTACCGGCTCGGGTAACGCGTATATAGGGGCCGATAAAACCGTGACCGCCCATATTGTAGGTTCGGGTTCGCTTGTTTATTCGGGCCAGGCAACCATTAGTGATGTCCGTACAGTAGGTTCGGGCAGGGTTACGAAAGCTAATGAATAATCAACTCTTATACTTAAATAGAAGCTAAAAGCAGAATGCGCAAAGCTTAAAGCCAAATTTTTTAATTATCAATAACTTATATAAACCAAAACAATCATGAAAAAAATTGCACTTACATTATTCGCTGTAGTATTGGTTATCGCCACAACATTAAAAGCGTCGGCGTTTACCGAGCAAACCAGGCAGGTTTCGGGGTTTAACAGCATTTCGGGTTCAAGTTCATTTGCCATACATGTTAATATTAATGGCACCGAGAGCTTGAAAATAGATGCTGATCAAAGTATTATTAATGACATTGAAACGGTGGTTGAAAACGGCACCCTGAAAATAGGGTTTAAGCGGTCCTTCGAGTGGCATCATAATGTGGGCAAGGTTGATGTATATGTTACAGCCAAATCACTATCAGCCCTTTCAAACTCCGGTTCGGGTTCAATTAAAGTTGATGGCGGCGAGCTACAGGGCAAAGAGGCCGAAGTGCATATAAGCGGCTCGGGCAACATTACAACTGGTGTTAAAACCGAAGCTTTAAATGTGCATATCAGCGGTTCGGGTTCCATTAATCTTAGCGGTAATGCAAACAATGCCGAAATTCAAATCAGTGGTTCGGGGCAATTGAGAGGGAAAGAATTAAAAACTGAAGCTATAAAGGCACATCTGTCAGGTTCGGGCAGCGCTTATATCAATGCTGATAAAAGTATATCTGCCCATATTTCAGGCTCGGGTAGCCTGATGTACTCAGGCAGTGCAAGTATTACCGACATCAGCACATCAGGCTCGGGCAGGGTGAGGAAAGGATAAGATCAAACATTTTCCATAATAAATTAGTAATGAAAGGCCGCCCTTATACAGGGCGGTTTTTGTTATTTGATAATACTGATCAAACAAAACAGGGAAAAAGATAATTTATCACCCACCCTTAACTCAAACAAAAAAACCTATATGTAAACCAAAATAGTTAAACATTGTTAATATGGTAAACTACTCCTGTGAAAAATATCATATTCGCATTACTATGTACAGTGGTGTTTAAAGTAAGCGCCCAGGATACAGATACCGTGAAAAAGGACAGTCCTGCTGTTAACGATACGGTAAAACATTTATACCGTAAACCCGGGACCTTTATTGCCCCGGCAGTTTTGATAGGCTATGGCGCATTGTCATTTGTGGTGCACCCGATACGCAATTTTGATTATTACGTTAGGGGGCGTATAGCAACAAGTGCACCTAATTATAACTCAAAACTTGATGATTACCTACAGTTATCGCCTGCTGTGTTGGTATATGGTTTAAACCTTGCGGGCGATGAAGGCCAAAACAGGTTTGTTGACCGTACCGCGCTGTTGGCCTTATCCGGCGGGATCTTAACCGTTACCGATGGCTTAAAATACATCGCGCACCGCAGGCGACCGTATGGTACAGATCCGCTTTCTTTTCCTTCGGGCCATACAGGCGCGGCTTTCCTGGCCGCCGAATTCCTTGCACAGGAGTATGGCGATAAATCCCCATTATATAGCGTATTGGGCTACACCGTTGCCTCTACTACCGCAGTTTTGAGGATGTATGGCAGGGCGCATTGGTTTAGCGATTGTGTTGCCGGGGCTGGCTTTGGAATGCTTTCAACCAAAGTGGCTTATTTGGTTTATCCTTATATCCGCAGTAAACTAACACATAGAGGCAAACATGGAAGAACCACTATGGTTATGCCAACCTACCAGGATGGCGCACCCGGTTTAGCATTTGCTATGCAGTTGTGAGCAGTACACCAAAAAGCAGACAAGGCCTTATGTAAACCAATTGCAGAATTAGGCTGGATGAGGTAGCATTAGTCAGAATTAGGTAGTGTTCCAGCCGTTCCAGAGTGTACCAGGTGTTCCACTTCGCAGTTGGAACACTCATCATCAAACCGAATCTTTGCGCTTTCTTACTGCAGCAACAATTTCAAATTAATACCGAAATTGGTAAACGCGGTATTAAAGCTTTGGGAGGTAAATGGCCGGGTAAGGTTTGAATCATAAAACAAGTCTAAATTAAACCGCTGGCTTATGGCATAATCAATTGATGGCCGGTAAGTAATGTTTTGCGCACCCGACGATACCTGGGCGGCCTGCACATCGGCCTGGTAAATAAGCGTTTTATTATTACGCAGGGCAAAATCAATTTTAAAGTTGATATCGTTTTTCAAAATGGTATTATTAAACAAGCCAAACGGGAATCTGAAATCCTTGGTTTTATAACCAAAGCCAATAACTATATCCTGCTCATTTTGCTGTGTAAGCTGGCTGTTTAACACGCTCAGGCTCAGTATCCGGCTTTGGCGGAACTCAACATTGGCGGTTATATTGTTTTTAAAACGCATATCGGCGCCCAATAAAGGCACAAACTGTTCCATAATAGTTATGGCCGAAAACTGGTAAAGGGGCAAAAAGTCATTATTAACATCCCTTGCGCTTGGCGCACCATTGGTTTCCTGGTATTGTAATAGGCTACTATAATTACTTACTACATAAGACGAAGTATAACCATGCCGCAAATTAAATGAGTCAAATATATCTGCCAAAAATGGTATGTGGATAAGCCCGTTATAGCTTATGAGCCAGTTGGGTATAGGTATATCCGGAAACTGGGTTAAACTTGATGATGTGGCGCTTTTACCGGTATAAGCGGCCAGGAAAGCCGGCACCAGTACGTTTTGCGAATTGGGGCCATACCCATCTGCATATCCCCCGGGGGTAGGTATCGAATTGGGGTTTAAATGGCCCAGGCGTTGCGAAATGGTAAGCCTGTCAGCTAAAAAGTTTTGAAATGCTTTTGACGTATTGTCAATACCGCTTTCTTTTGAAAATGCCGTGGCAATGGCTAAATATGAAATGCTGTAATCGCCTGATGTTACAGGCGACAGGTCCTGGAACCCGTTTGCGGTTGGCAAATATTTAAAACTGGTTTGATAAGTACGGTCAATTGTCTTAAATCCGGTCAGTTCTATCCTCAGATCACGTATAGGCTCAATAGTAGCTTTAAGGTGATAATCCTGCGTGTATGAGGTTACGTACAATTGGTTTTGAAGTGTATCTGTGGATATCCAGTTATTGGCTATGGCACGGCTCCGCAAATCGGCCTGGCTGCCTAATAAAAACCCAATGCCAGGCGCGTTGTAATTAATATCCTCGCCAAATAAATTTGATTGCGGCAAATAACCCGGAATAAACGTGCTTTGTGTAAGGGTATATGTTCCGCTTATGGTTTTAATGCCTGTTAAAAAGCTCAGCAAAACCTTCTTTAAACCGCTATTATCGTCGGCTTTAGCGGCATCCCTTAAAAACGGAAACTTGTTGTATAAACTAATAAAATTAAGCGCCGGGGTTATTTGTATGGTGCGGGCGTTTTGTATGCTGTTACCCACATTATATTGCGGGTCGCTTATAGCAAACTCAGGCTCAGCCTGCCAGTTAAAATGTGTTTGGTAATGGGCTATGGTACTTATCCAGTTAAGAGCGGGTATTTTATTAAACGGTACATTATAGTTAAAGGTAAGGTCATGAAAATAGTTGGTTGTGCGGCCAAGCCTTTTTAAATTTGACCAAAGGGTATCCATTTTAAGCCCGGTAAGGCGGCCATAAGGTTCATCAACTACCGATAGGTTGGTGGCATCAATATCCATGGTTAATGATTTGGTCAAATTCCATCCTATACCATATTTCCGGGTAATATTAAAGGTTTTATTAAAAGTGGTTGGTATAAAAGTTGGGTTGGTAGGGTCGTTATTACGAAGGGTATTTTCTGAGTAAAACCTGTCAAAATTGATCCCGAAGTTTAACCTGGTTGGTAACAGATCAAAATTAATATCCTTTATCAAAGTGAGTAAATTGCTTTTAATGATCTTGGCAAAAGGGCTAAAATATTTTGGCTGATTGGCGTAGCTGTATATTAAAGCGGCATGGTACGTTTTTTCAATATCATTCAGGGTGGTAAAATCATGGTGCAGGTATTCGCTGTACGAGTACGAGAGGTTGAAGTTTTCAATATCCCATATATGTGGTTTGGCGGTCGTGCTGGTCCTATCTTTACGCACATTGGTGAAATTATAACTTTTACGCATCGTATAATCCTCGGCGGCATTTTTTATCGAGTCGCGCTGTTGTGAACTGGTTGCAGCAGCTAAGGTTTGCTTTAACAAAACATCGGGTTGAGCCGGATCATACTCGGGCGTATTTACCTGGTTTGAAACATTTATATAGGTAGGTATCTTAACGCCGCTTTTTTGCGGGAAAAATTTACCCAGGTCCATGGTAGCAGCTATATTATAACCCTGGTTATCGCTCAGGCTGCGGTCTTCCAGTTTCGAATCAAGCGTACCAAAACCTATGGTAGTTTTACTGCCCGATATTGTAATATCGGCAAAGTCGGCCAGTTTTATATCTGCCCGACCTAAGGCGGCCCATCCGCCCTGCTCATTAAAATCAGTTAACCGCAATTCATCAAACCATACAATTGCCGATTTATTAAGCCCGTCATCAACACCGGGTGGGCTGTTGCCCCTATATGGGTTGCGCACGCCCAGCATAATAGTAGCCACGCGGCTCAGATCAGGCATCCCCATAACGGTAACCTTATTATGCCCGTCGGTAAAAGTAAAAGGCATGTTAAGCGGCCATGGCAACCCTTTGTATTTTGCATTATTGCGCGCCTCTTTTGCATTGGTTAATAGTGAAAGCGCTATGTCCAATTCATTTACTGATGGCCATATCAAATTAGGGTCGGTTGTGGCGGTGGTAACTTTTAGCGGTATTTCATACTCATAATAATTATCCTGATAATCTGCCCCCAAACGTATAAAGGCGCTCACATCATTATCCTTTAGCTGGGTACCGGTAGCGGCCTCGGCATGGATAAACATTTGCAAATGTTTGTATTGGCGCAGGTCGTTACTAAATAACTTATATGCCGCCCTTGAATACCCATCGCTAAGGTTAAGCACATTTAACGATAATGATTGCTCATTTAATTGTGTATTAGTTTGCAGGTTATTATAATCGCGCTGGCGGGTAATGCCCGGCGGCACCACATAAGGTATAGGCGTACGGTTACCATTAGCTTCAATATTCACAGCCTCAACAGTAATGGTTGAGTTATCTAAAGGAGGGTTAACCAATGCCGGGTCGGCAATTACGTTAAGCGGGTTGGCTTCGGTGTTATAAGCGCGCCAGTCGCCGCGTGTCAGTTGTAATTCGGCAAAGCGCAAAATGGCCGTATCGGCAAAGTTTGTCATAAACATCCGCATAAACCTGATGGCTTTAAAATCCTGTATGCCGCCAACGGCCTGCTGGTAACTGTTAATGGGTATGCGAAACTGGTACCAGGTTACCGCCTGTGTTGTACCGTTTGCCAGTTTAACCTGCGATGTTACTTTGTCGTTCACAAAATTTTGGCCAATTACCAGGTCCTTGGGGCGCATGGATACCTTGTATTGAAAATATTCATCATCCTGGCTCATGTTGTTATCATGGTCAATGTCTTCCCCGTCGGGTATAGATGTAGATGCCGATGTTGATAGCCCAAGTAATGCCTGCGACTGAGCAGAGGTTGGCGAGTTGCCTTCGGTGCCATTATACATGCTATAACGCTGCAAAATACCTGCCCTGCTTTGGTCAAGCTGCGGCCCCTGGTAGTATTGAAAATTATCAGACGATGGGTCATTTGAAAAAATGGAAGCTGCCTGCGGGCTAAGTTGGTTTTTAAGTCGCTGCACTATTGGAGCAAACTTCACCCTTTCGTCCGCGTCGCCTAATCCGTCAAGGCCCACGTCCTGTAATTGTCGCGAAGCTGGGTTACTGTCAAAAGCATTCACAACCGGCTGGTTACGGGGTACGCGGCCCCATGCGGTGGTATCAACGGTGCTATAGTCGCCATTAACCGGCAAGCCGTTTTCTAAACTCTTGCGGCCATCTTTCAATACATCTTCTGATATACTGCCCAGGTTAAAATACAAATCGCCACCTGCTGAGTTTGGTTTATAAATAAAAGGGTCCATCACCCAAAACTCAATGTACTCCACATTTAACGATTGGAAATCGGTAGTTGAAATAGGACGATATATGCCACCCCAGCGCGCGGTTGGATTTTGCAATGAGCCATCGGTATTAATACCTGTTGTTGCGTAATTGTACGGCCCGCGTACAGTTGGGTAAAAAGCCATATCCAGGGTGGCTATGCTTAGTGGCTGCCCTGTAACTGATTGTTTGTATGGGAAAACCTCGGTTTCTAAAACCTGCCTTACATAATGGTTTGACAGTTCGGTGCGCGAGACCGGTATGGTTGAACTGGTATAAAATATGGGGTCGATATTATAAAAGGCCAGCCGCGCGCGGTTAAAACCATAGCCCAGGTTATTGAATAAGCTCGATTCGGGAAATAGCTGCGGCGTTGCCGAAATGCCCCAGGCATTGGCGCTTTTAACATCAATAACCGACTGGCTGTTTTCAAAATCATCCAGGTATGATGTCCCGCTTGTTGATCCTGCGTAATTTAACACACTTGGGCTGCCGGGCAGCAGCTGGGCAAACTCGCCGTATAAACTTACTGAAGAGGGTACTTTGGTATGAATAAAAGGTATTTTATCAACCCATTTGGTAAGCATCCGCGAGGGCGAATTATAAGTAGCATCAAAACCCCAAATGGTATTGGAGATCGACTCTTGCCCAATGGCCTCATTTTGCGATATGGGTTGCTCCGTAAGGTGCATAATGGTTGCGCCTAACGCAAGTTTGGGGCTTACTTTATAATCAAACCGGGAGCCATATAATGATTTTTGCTGTACGCCAAATAGTTCATTGTTTTCTAAATTAACGGTAATTGGTTGCCCCGATGAAAGTAATGCCTGGTTAATAATATTAATACGGCCCGTGTTATAATCAATGGTATAATCGGTGCCTTCGGCCAGTTTTTGCGAGCCAGAGTTTACTATTACCGACCCCTGAGGTATATTTATGGCATTTAACTGATACGACCCGCCACCACCTGCCGCGCTATAGGTGCCTTTAATGGTGTAGCGGTTTAATTGCGGAAAATATTGCTGCGCCACGGTTTTGGTCGAATCATATAATTGCTGATAAACATACCTGCTCACCAGGTCCGTCTCGCCCGGGGCAAACTGGTTCTTCAAATCAGACCCAAAAGGTTCGAGCACCGGGAATATGACGAGCCCGTTTTGCGCGTCGATGGTTATTTTATCCAGGAAATCAAAATAACCGTCGGGCTGCTTTTGATTTTGCTGATCAAGGTTATCCAGGTCTGTTAGCTGTATCCAGAGTTTTCCCTTTGTGTTTTGCCCCTCTTCCATTATCGGTTTGGATATGCCCGACTTATCGTCAAGCCTTGCTATTTGCAGTTTGAAATTTTGAGAACTAACCTGTGACGCATTTAAATAATAAATATTCTTCATCATTAACTTCCAGGTAGGCAGGTTGGTTTTCAGCAACGAGTTCTTCAGCAATTTGAGGTATAAAACCTTGGGTGTAGTTGGGTCAACCGGGATATCGCTTGAAAACTCACCCACCTGGTATTGCACGCCGTTTACCGTGTATTGATAAGCTACGGCCAATACCTCATCATTATTTAAGGGATAATTTAATGAGATATACCCCAATTGCGGGTTTAGCGTAAACTCTTTCGAGGTAAGTTTACGGGCATAGGTTAGTTTGGCATAATTATCAGTGCCCCCTTTGCTGGCAAAATAGTTGATCAACGCGTTTGCAGGGTCGTTAGTTAAGCGGGCGCTTGCGGGCAAATTACGTAACAAGGAATTTGATTGTTGGGTAAAGCCCGGCCCCTGGAAACCGGCCGGCAATGCTGAGAAACCACTGCCACCTTGTATCAATGCCGTATTATATGGGCTATTTTCGGCAAGGTCCAAAAAACCCAGCACATCGCGCGAGTCGGTGGTTGAATTGGTGCGGTTGGTGGTCCAAACCTCAATTTTGGTAATATTTATGTTTGAACTGATGATGGGGATATTAGCCAGCGCCTTATTATAGTTGTTCCGGAAATACTGAGACAGGAAATAGTGTTTATTGGCATCATAGTCAGCCGCGGTAGCGCTAAACTGGCCCTGCTGCGCGCCATTAGTTATAGTAATTGTTTTTGATTGTGACCGTTGTTGTGATAAAATACTGGTTACACTTAAATTGCCGAACTTGAGTCGGGTTTTTACGCCAAACAACGCCTGTACCCCGGTAATTAAAGTAGTGTTTAAAGGCATACTTACCGTACCTGCCTGTATTTCCTGTATAATTTCATCAGGGTGGCCCACATAATCCATTTTCACCTGGTTATCAAACTGGAACTGGGCATCGGTATTATAATTGGTGGCAATTTTTAGTTTATCGCCAATCATACCGGTAACATTCAGCTGAATTTTTTGATCAAAGTTAAAATTAAACTGGCTGCGCTGAACAGTGTTAAATAAAGGGTTTTGGTTGCTGTTTATCTGCCCCGATAATATGGCCTCGGCCGACCCCTGCGGCCTTATATCAATATTGGGGCTGCCAAATATGCGCTCAAAAGTTTCATTACGCACCTGTATTTGCGGTATAAAACCCGGCTGCTGTGATTGATAGGCATAATTATCTGCCAGCTTTTTAAAGTAACTACGCTGGTCTTCTAATTGTTTATATCGTAAGTACTCAAGAAATGTAAGGGTTTGCGGTGGGCGATAAGGTAAATTACCAATAGTTTGGTAAAGTATGTAGGTGTTGGTGGTAGGGTCATATATTATTGTACGTACCAGGGTAGGAGGGTCGGGGTCAAAAAGCCCCTGCCTTAACAGATCATTATTTGATGGTATATAGTTAAACGGCGCTGATAACGAAACAGAATCTTTTTTTACAGGGGCGGTGGGTTGCTGCTGCTGTGGTTGTTGTACAGGGGGCGGCTGTTTTTGCGGCTGTTGTGCAAAAACGCTTCCAGCTCTGCATATAGCAGCAGTAAATAAAACACCAATAAGAATTTTTTTCGTAAAAATCCCTGTCACATTCAACTCCAATTATGCGTAATTATAAACTTTTTAGCGCTAATTTGATCAACTGTTCAACAGTTAATACCCCATTGTTTTTATTAATTTCTTGTTCAAGCACCTTTTCGGCAACATTACGGGCAAAACCCAGCATTACCAATGCCGATAAAGCTTCATCCTTAACTGTTTTATTGATAGGTGCTGCCGTTAATGTATCCGGGCCTTCCTTGCGCAATTTATCCTGCAATTCTAAAATAATGCGTTGTGCCGATTTAGGCCCGATACCTTTTATACGTTGTATTAATGAAACATTGCCACCGATAATGGCAGTTTGAATTTCGAGAGGAGTGATGGACGAAAGCATCATGCGGCCGGTGTTTGGCCCAATGCCCGATATAGATATGAGGTGCAAAAATAAACGGCGCTCACCTTCATCAGCAAAACCGTATAAGGTATGCGCGTCTTCTTTTACATGCAGCCATGTATAAAGTTTACACCGCTCACTATCGCCCAAAAAGGAGTAAGTGTTTAAAGAGATATTGATGTGATAGCCCACGCCACCGGCATCAATTACTACGTATGCAGGGCATTTGAAAACTAATTTACCATCAATATAAGCGTACATAAAATTTTATCCAGATTTACTTTATTTTATTGAGTGAAACAATACCCATTTTTAGGCATTTTTTTCCTGGGCATCAACTACTGCTATCGTAACCATATTTACAATTTCGCGCACCGAACTGCCTAACTGTAATACGTGTACCGATTTTTTTAACCCCAGCAATATAGGGCCAACTGCTTCGGCGCCGCCAATTTCCTGCAATAGCTTATAAGCGATGTTGCCCGATTCAAGGTTAGGGAATATCAGCGTATTTGCCGGTTTCCCTTTTAATGCCGAAAATGGAAAATTATCAGCCAATAAACTTGCATTTAAGGCAAAGTTGGCTTGCATGTCCCCATCAACAATCATATCAGGGTATTTCTCATGCAAAATACGAACGGTTTCCCGCGTCCCTTCGGGGATAACGCCGTCATTTGACCCGAAATTTGAATACGACAGGATGGCAACCCTTGGGCTTACATTAAATTTCTTCACCGCACGCTCGATCAATACTGTAATATCAACCAAATCATTAACCGTTGGGTTAACGTTTACAGTGGTATCACCAAAAAATACCGGGCCTTTTGGGGTTATCATCAAATACATACCTGCAACGCGGTTTACCCCCGCTTCGGTACCAATAATTTGCAATGATGGTTTAACCGTAGTAGCGTAGTTTTTAGTTAAGCCGGATATTAACGCATCGGCCTCACCAAACTGCACCATGCAGGCGCCATAATAATTGGGGTCGCTCATTAACTTGCGGGCCTCAAACATAGTTATGCCCCGGCGCTGGCGCTTGCTATACAGGTACTCGGCATATTTTTCGGTATTTTCAGTACCTAAATGCGGGTCAATAACCTGCACATCACCCAAATCAAGGTCATTGGCTTTTATTATTTGTTTTATTTTTTCAACATCGCCCAGCAAAATAGGGGTGGCAATACACTCGTCCCTTACAATTTGCGCGGCGCGTAAAATTTTATAGGTATCAGCATCGGCAAAAACCACGCGCTGCGGGTTTTGTTTGGCCTTGTTGGTTACGTTGCGCAATAACTTATCATTTTGCCCCACGCGCGATCTTAGCTCCTCAGTATAAGCATCCCAGTCGGTTATTGCTTTGCGGGCTACGCCCGAGTCCATAGCTGCTTTGGCAACTGCCGACGATACCTCGATGATCAATCGCTGATCCATTGGTTTTGGGATGATATATTCCCTCCCAAATTTCAGGTTTTTGGTATTATAAGCCAGGTTTACTGATTCGGGCACCGATTTTTTAGCCATAGCCGCAATAGCATGTACTGCAGCTATCTTCATTTCTTCATTAATGGCGGTGGCCCTAACATCAAGCGCACCCCTGAAGATATAAGGGAACCCCAGTACATTGTTTACCTGGTTAGGATAATCTGACCGGCCTGAAGCCATAATAATATCTTTACGGGCAGCAATGGCCAATTCATAAGCAATTTCAGGGTCGGGATTGGCCATGGCAAAAACAATTGGGTTTTTTGCCATCCCTTTCAACATATCAGGTGTAACCACATTACCTGCCGAAAGGCCGATAAAAACATCAGCACCCTTCAATGCATCGGTTAAAGTTTGTATATCCGTGCGGCTGGTGGCAAACTGCTGCCGCATTTCGTCCAGGTCGGTACGCGCAGCGGATAGCAGGCCATTAATATCAAACATCACCAGGTTCTCTTTCTTCACCCCTAATGACAGGTACATTTTTGAGCAGGATACGGCGGCAGCTCCCGCGCCGTTAACAACCATTTTTATTTTGTCCAGCTTTTTGCCCTGTATCTCGCAGGCGTTCATCAAAGCCGCGCCTGATATAATGGCTGTACCGTGCTGGTCGTCATGCATCACCGGAATTTTCATTTCGGCTTTTAGCCTGCGCTCAATTTCAAAGCAGGTTGGCGCTGATATATCTTCGAGGTTTATGCCGCCAAAAGTAGGTTCAAGCGCTTTAACAATATTTACAAATTCATCAACCGTTTTGGCGTTCAACTCCAGGTCAAAAACATCAATATCAGCATAGATTTTAAACAGGAGCCCCTTGCCTTCCATTACAGGCTTACTGGCTTCGGGCCCTATATTGCCCAAACCTAACACGGCTGTGCCGTTAGTTATTACGCCTACCAGGTTACCCTTGGCGGTATATTTGTAAACATCTTCAACATTTTCGGCTATGCGTAAACAAGGCTCGGCAACACCAGGCGAATAAGCCAAAGTCAAATCACGCTGTGAGTTGGTGGGTTTGGTAGGTACAACTTGTATTTTTCCCGGGCGGCCTTTTGAGTGATAGTTTAAGGCGTCCTGTTTACGGTTTGGTTTATTCATTGCGTTAATTCAAAGCTCAAAGTTAATTTTTTTGAACTGGTATAGGGTATATTAAAAAGGCCCGGCTTCGAAATATCTCAAAGCCGGGCCTTTTATGTTTTTAGTTAACCACGGCTTATTTTAAGCTTCATGCCTGGTTGTAAAGCGCCTTTTTTTAAGCCGTTTAATGCTCTGATCCGTTCAACGGTATCATCAAATTTTTCGGCAATGGCACCCAGGGTATCCCCGGGCTTAACTTTGTAGGTTATAAATTTAGCTTCGCTTTTGGGCGATGATCCGGCCAATGATTCATGCGCATCATTTAGCCATAGTTTTTTACCAACTACCGCTTTATTGCCGTGCAGGTTGTTCCAGTCTTTTAAATCCTGTACCTCTACACCAAATTTATCAGCTATTTCGGCTAATGTTTCGCCACGCTTTATCTTGTGGGAACCTGGAAGCTTATTTTCATCAGCGCTGGTATTGGTAATAACCGGTGCTTGTACGGGCACATCTGTATTTAAGGCATCATACAAAGCCGCATAATTTTCGCTCCCCGTTTGAGGGATAACCAGCCTGCGCGGGGCGGCAACCGTACCATTTATAATTTGTTTTTTATACGCCGGGTTTAAGATGGTTAACTGGCGGGCATCAACATTTAATATTTTTGAAATATTGCTGAGTGCGACAAACCTATCCACTAAAATTGTATCGGTTTTTAAAGCAAGGTCCCAGCTTTCGGGCAAAATGCTATGCTTGTTTGCATAGTTCATTACGTAAGATATGGCAATATAAGCAGGCACATAACCACGCGTTTCCTGCGGTAGGTATTGACGTATTGACCAAAAATCAAGCGCACCCGCTTTTGCTACGGCTCGCTCGACATTGCTTTTACCACAATTATAGGATGCAATGGCCAGTAACCAATCGCCAAACTCCATGTACGCGTCCTTTAAATAGGCAGCGGCTGCATAACTTGCCTGTACGGGGTCGCGGCGGTCATCAACATAGTTATCCATGTTTAGGCCATATGCCTTAGCCGTAGCCGACATAAACTGCCACGGGCCGGTAGCGCCAACCCTTGATACGGCTGTAGGGTCGAGCTTGGATTCAACTATTGATAAATATTTTATTTCTTCGGGAATGCCTGCTTCACGAAACGCCTTTTCATAAATAGGGAAATAGTATTTAGCCAGCCCTAATACATGGCTCATTTCGTCTTTATGGCGGGTATATATGTCAATATAGCTTTGTACGTACTCGTTATAATCTAACGGTACATCCTTTTTTATTGAATCTAAACGAAGTTTGAATACCGATAAATAACCCGGAAGTGGTATTTGAGGAACCACAAGGGCTTTAATGGTATCCTTGAAATTTGCTTGTGAAATGACGGCTGTTTTGCCGGGGAGCGCCGATGAGTCGGCCTTGAGCCGTGTACGGGCTTCAACAATGTTTAATGATAAAATACAGACAGCGAATGTAAATAATCTCTTCATTCTTTTCGTTAGGGGTTACAAACTGACGCATTTAGCATCTTGATTTTACTAAACTATAAAAAAATTATAGTAGGAGGAAATATTTGGAAAAATTTAACAATTCCTGCTCACCAAAATGCTTAGTTAATAATTGTAAACCTAACGGCAATCCCCTGCTGTTATTGCCTGCGGGCAAAGAAATAGCCGGTACCCCGGCCAATGACGCCTGTACGGTAAAAATATCAGACAGGTAACTCACTACCGGGTCTGTTTCAACTTTACCAATAGCGCCTGCCGGTTCGGGTGCCGACGGTACCAGGATAAAATCGTAATCGTTTAGTATTTGTTCTGTTTTTTCTCTTATCAACCGCCTCACTTTTTGCGCTTTGGCATAGTAAGCATCGTAATAACCGGCGCTTAATATAAAAGTGCCCAGCATAATGCGGCGTTTCACTTCCTTTCCAAACCCCTCAGACCGCGAACGTTTATAGGTTGATTGCAGATCGACCGCCGATGGGCTTCTGTAACCATAATGCACCCCATCATACCGGGCAAGGTTTGATGAAGCTTCGGCAGTAGCCAGGATATAATAAGCCGGAACCAGGTAATCCAGGTGCTCAAATGCTATTGGGGTAACGGTATGGCCATCTGCCCGCATTTTTTCAATATAGGTTATCATTTTGCCTTTCACCTCGTCATCAACGCCGGGGCTTGACAAGGCTTCCTGCAAATAAGCTATTTTCTTTTTTCCAGCGGAAGTTTGAAGATCGGCAGCATACGCCGGAACAGGCTTTTGCGAAAGGGTGCTGTCATACTCATCCGCGCCCGCCATAACCTCCAACAAAAGCGCAGCATCTTCAACCGACCGTGTTACCGGCCCAACCTGGTCAAATGACGATGCATAAGCAATGATGCCGTACCGCGAAATACGGCCATAAGTTGGCTTTAAGCCAATTAACCCGCAAAAAGAAGCAGGCTGGCGTACAGAGCCGCCCGTATCAGTACCTATTGCTGCATGGCACATATTTGCCTGCACAGCAACAGCCGAGCCACCCGACGAACCGCCCGAAACTTTACTTTCATCAGCATGATTTTTTACCGGGCCAAAAAACGAGGTTTCATTGGTAGCACCCATGGCAAATTCATCGCAGTTGCAACGGCCAATGATGATAGCATCTTCGGCCAGCAAACGCTCAACAATGGTTGATGAATAAATAGCGGTGAAACCCTTTAAAATTTTGGAAGACGCGCTTACCTGGTGGCCTTTATAACAAATGTTATCTTTTATAGCGATAACCATGCCCGCCAGTTTGCCGGCAATGCCTTGTTGCAGCCGGGTATCAATTTCTTTGGCACGCACCAATGCTTCCTGCGTAAATACTTCATTAAAAGCATTTAAATGAGCATTTAATTCTATCTGGTGCAGATAATCATTTACCAGTGATTCGACGGTAAATTCTTTCCGCAGCAACCCATCCTTTATCTCATTTAATGAGGAATAAAACTTAGCCATGGGCCGAAAATAAAAACTTATCTATTGAAATTATAAATAATTCAACAGATAAGTATATCAATAAACAAAGTGTAAGCAAAATTAAGTTAACTAAAGCCTTTTTAAAGATTAAGATTTGGGCTTCTCGTCAGTTTCGTTTTGTCCGTTTTGCGCGTCTTTAAATTCCTTTACGCCTTTTCCTAAACCTTTCATCAGTTCAGGAATTTTTTTACCGCCAAACAATAATAATACTACACAGAATATTAAAATGAGGGTCATTGGATTATCAAATCCCATAATTTTAAGTTTTTATATTATGATTTATAATTAATTAAGATTTATAGTGATCCTTAACAGGCTCAGCAGTTGCATGAGCAGCCTCGTCATGGCCTTCCAGTTTTTCGGTAATGGCATGATCGTGTGTCATTTCCATATTGTCATTAGCCGTATGGCTTTCGCCGGCAGGTATTGTATTGGCCACATGATTTTCTGCAATAGGTGTTTCAATAACTACTGCCGTTTCTTCATTTGCAGCCGGTAATTCCTTAGCGGGTGCCGCAGGCGTTTCTTCTTTTTTATTCTCGTAACTATCTATCTGGTTGGCAATCTCGCGTTTAACGCCTTCCGATGCATCCTTAAAATCACGAATACCTTTTCCCAGGCCACGGGCAAGTTCAGGAAGTTTTTCACCTCCAAATAACAACAAAGCGACCAACATGATCAGCATTATTTCCCCGCCGCCTATATCAAAAAATAATAGAGCTGAACTAAACATACTTTTTTTATTATTAAGGTTACAAATATAAACAATTAATATTTTACAAAACTTAATCTATTTGTCAAGTAACCATGCCTGAGGGTTAACGGCGGTAACACCTTTCCAAAGCTCAAAGTGTATTTCCGACTCCCCTGTTGACGCATCAGTAGCTGCCGAACCAATATTTTGTTTAGTACCAACTTTTTGTCCTTTTGATACGTTGACAGACCGTAAATTGGAGTAAATTGTAAAATACTCCCCATGCCTTAAAATCAAAGTAAATGTGCCACTCATATCAGCAACCCTGGTTACCTCGCCCTCAAATACTGCTCTTACTGCGGCGCCCGGGTTTGTTTTAATATCCAGGCCGGTGTTATCCATTTTAATACCTTCGGTAGTATAGGCACCAAACCCATGGCTAACATTGCCGTTGACTACAGGCCATGGCAAACGGCCACGGTTCCCTAAAAAGTCGCTCGAAAGTTTAGCTGCTTCGGGCGTTGCGTTCAAAGCTTCACTGTTGGTACGCCTGGTAATTGTTTTTACTGCCGGCGCATCCCTGTTCCCCGCCCTGGCTTTCGCTGCATCATTTTTAGCCGCCAGCCTGTCCCTTTCTTCGGCCGCACGCCTCTCTTCTTCAATTTCCTTTTTTACCACAGCTATGATTTCCCTGTCCAAATTAGCCTTGCGGCGCTGTATATCCAACTGTTGTTGCCTAAGCTGGCCGCCGTGTTTTGACAGGTCGGCAACTACTTGTAGCTGGCTGTTTTTCTGTTTCCCTAATGTCGCTTTCGCTTTTTCCTGGTCTAATAATAAAGTGTGCTTTTCTTCCTTATCCTTATCCAGTTTAACTATTTTAATGCCGAGGTCTTTTTGTGTGCCCTGTATATATCCCGCCTGGCGCTCGCGATAGGTGCCAAACTGCTGTAAATATTTTAAACGTTTATAGGCCTGGTTAAAGTCTTTTGAAGCGAAAATAAACATCAATTTATTATAGCCGCTTTGATTGCGATAAGCAAAAAGCACCATGCCCGCATAGTCTTTTTTTAACTGCTCTAACTGGCTTTGTAACCGATGGACCGTATTAGTGCTCTCAGATATCTGGTTGTCTAAATTTCTCACCGCTGTGTTGATATTGTCAATTTTATCAACCAGGATATTGATCTGTTTCTTTAATAAACTTAATTGCTGTAAGGTGGCTCTTTTATTATTTAATGTTTCCTGGTACTCCCGGCTAACCTGTTCATATTGTTCGTTTAATTTATCTCGCTGGCGCTTAAGGTCGGCGCTGCTTTGTGCGCGCGCGTTAACCGCTATAAAAACACAAATAAAAAGCAATGCTGTTTTTAAAAATTTCATTTGTCCCAAAAGTATTAATTTTGATCTGCCGGTTTATAACTTTCCGGAATATTAAATGGATATTGTAAAGGTTGATCTAAATCAACCCTAATATAATGCAAATTAGCTTGTATTTTTTTACTCTGGCTGGCAGATAAAATATCTATCTGCGAAGGAACAAGCTGTGTGCCCTGGTTGATAAAAACACTATTAGCTACCTGTAACGACTGCTCTTCATTTGCGTTGTTTAAATTTAGCTGCGCAACTTTCATATCGGGGTTTAACATTAATGTATATACCAGATCCTGTAGATTACCTGTTAAATTAATTCGCCCGCTATCCTCTTGCAAATTAGTCTTATCATCGGTCAATATCTCGGGAATGGCATTGCCCACTAAAATTGCTTCCAACATTTTATAATTTATTTGCTTGTTGGCATAGCTGTATATATAGCTAAACGGCTTTTTGATGTAAACACCCTGCAACTTATTAATTATCTGTATGCTATCGGGCGTGATAACAGCGCGGGCAACCTCAATACCCAAAAGCGCTGTAATAGAAACCCATATTTTTTTATCGTGATTTATACGCATATTGAGGGTTACATCGTTACTGCTGCCATCAATATTCAGTTTGGTAGCGGCCTTTGCCGAAAATGTATTAAAAACAAGTTGGTGCGATTTGATAGCCACCAACCTGCTATCGGGTTTTATTACTACTACCGGTGAGTTAACAGGAGCCTTATTAACCACCAGTTGCTTATGTGCTGCACAACCCGTTATAGCTATTAGACAGCCGGCGATTAGCAATTTATTCGATATATTTTTTCTCATTAATTTTACGATCTAATAAAGGCGATTTTCCTCCGTACTCCTTAGCTTTTTTCCAGCTGTTTACTGCACCGTCAACATCACCCAGGTAAAATACAATATCCCCGTAATGCTCGGTTTGTACGGCGCTTTTATCTTTGTCATTTGCCAATGCTTTTTGAATCCACGTTTTAGCTTCGGCATACTTTTTTTGCTTAAACAGTATCCAGGCGTAGGTATCTTCAAACGATGCCGTATTGGGTTGCAGTTCATTGGCATGTTTGGCCATTTGCGCCGCTTTATCTAACTGGTCGCCCCGTACTGATAAATAATAAGCGTAATTATTTAGAGTATAAACATTATCGGGGTTATAGGTTAACGATTTGTCATAAGCATCATCAGAACCTTTAACATCTTTCAGTTCATGGTAATTATCGCCTAATGCCGAAAAAACGAGCGAAAGCAACTGCTTATCCTGGAATTCCAATGCCGCGGCATTTTTTAAATAGCTTAGTGCTTTGTTATAATCCTTTTTTTGCACCCAGGCAATCCCCACTAAATAATTCATCCAAGCCTGATTAGGGAAAAACGACAGGGCATTTTCGCCATCTTTAATAACCCCGTCAATATCATTGGTAGTTAGCTCAAGGCGTACAAGTTGCTCACGCACATCATATATTTGGTCATTGAGTGCGATAGATTTCTGATAGGCCGCTTTTGCTTCGGTTAATTTATCATTCTGCTCCAGCATATCACCATATAATGCATTGGCTTTGGCATCATTTGGTGATGTGGTAACCATAACCTTACTTAACTCCAGCGCGCTGGCCCTGGCATTTGGTTCGGGAAACTGGGGCACATACCCCATAATTATCCGCACCTTTTGATCAACGTCCACATCGGGTAAGGCAAATGCCAGCATTAGCTCATTAAAACAAGCTTGTTTGTCTTTTTTGTCGCGATAAATATCGGCAAGCGCCAAATGCAGCAAACCATTATTGGGGGCTATTTTTTTAGCCCGCTCCAAAACTTTAAGCGCTTTATCATTTAATCCGTTCGAATTATAAATCTCGGCCAGCATTAAATAATACCTCACCTGGTTTGGGTCTGAGTTTATTCTTTCTTCTAACCCTTCAGCAGCCAGGTCAATTTTACCTTGTTTAAGATAAATTTTTTGGCGATCAATCACCAGTTCATCGGTGGGGCCTGTTAGTTTTTCTAACTGGTCATAAACTTTTAACGCCTCATCGTACTTCTTTTGAAAAAAATAAGCATTGGCACTATCAAAATAATACTCGGGCTTATCGGGGTTTATTTTTATAAGTTGTTGAAATACATTTTCAATTTTTGCCAGGTCATTGGTTTTCTCGTAACTATCGGCCAGTGCTACCCAATACCATTCGTTATTGGGTTTAATAGCTACCGCTTTTTCAAGTAACGCCTGCGCATCGGCATAGTTTTTTTGAGCTTTATCCAGATCGGCCAGTTCATACATCGAAGCATCATTAGCCGGATCGAGCTGTAATATGTGATTAAACGAGCCCGATGCCTTACTATCCTCGCTTACCTTTTCGGCAATGGCCGAAAAAAACAATTGCTGTATCATCGCACTGTCAACCACCGCACCGGGTTTACCGGCATCTTTGTTATCAGCTTTGCCCGGCGTTTTGTTTTGCGCTAAACTTACACCGGGCCATAGCAATATAAAAAGCAGCGCTACAACAATGGGGCATAGCCAATTGCATTTAAACGCTTTTTTTTCTTTTTTCAATTGTATGTTCATAGGTTTGTTACCCAATTATTAGATGCCTGTATGGCCATAACCACCTGCGCCCCTTAAAGTTTCGTTTAAAACTTCTACCTGCTGCCAGTTTACTTTTTCATGTTTGGCAACTATCATCTGCGCTATCCTGTCGCCTGTATTAATTTCAAATGCCTGGTCTGAAAAATTAATGAGCAGCACTTTTATTTCACCGCGGTAATCAGCATCAATTGTTCCCGGCGAATTAACAATACCAATGCCATGTTTAAAAGCCAGGCCGCTTCGGGGGCGTATTTGCGCCTCAAAACCTTCGGGCAGTTCCATATACAAACCTGTGGGGACGAGTTTCCGCTCCATAGGTTGAAGTGTAACTGTACTTTCCAGGTCGGCACGCAGATCCATACCAGCGGCGTTAATGGTTTCATAAGCCGGGAGGTTATTTTTTGACCTGTTAATTACGCGGATGATCATTGTTTAATAAATATAGCTTTTAAATTTTTCCACTCAAAATATAACGCTGCCGCAGCAAATGCTATCAGCAAACCATCCCCCACAAATATATTTCGTTTAAATACGTAGAACGATAAATAAACGAGTAAAATAGACGAAATAATATAGGCAAGGTTCTTTTTAAGATTATACGGGATGGGATAGTTTTTTTGCCCCCATATATAGGATAGCACCATCATAATAGTGTAAGCAGCTAACGAAGCCCATGCCGAAGCCATATAACTATACTCGGGGATGAAGGCCACATTCAATATAATAGTTGCAATGGCCCCAGCCCCTGATATATATAAACCATATTTGGTTTGGTCGGATAGTTTATACCATACTGATAGGTTCATATAAACACCCAGCGCAACATAGCCAAACAATAAGGGAGGTACAACATTAAGCCCAACCCAATAGGTGTTATTTACATAATATTTTAATATTTCGATATTAGCTACTACGCCTAAAAACATTACGCACATGGTTATCACAAAATAATCCATAATACGAGCGTAGGTATAGCCCGAGTTTTTGTTTTTAGCATGACTGAAGAAAAAGGGCTCGGCCCCCAGGCGAAAAGCCTGGTTAAATAAACTTGCGAATATAGATAGCCGGGCACATCCCGAATAGATACCTACCTGCTGTTCGCTTATGTCGGAAGGCAACAGTTTACCGAGTAAAATTTTATCAAGGTTTTCATTTACAAGGTATGACAAATTGGCTATTAAAATTGGGCCGCTATAAATCAGCATCAACCTGAACATCGCCTTATCAAATTTTAATTGAAGATCCAATAGTTCCGGCAATAACATGATGAGCGTACTGAAGCTGGCCACCAGGTTCGATAAAAACACATAAGCTACCCAACCATGTACATACCAGGTAGAAAGCCACTGCGAGCCATAAAATTGATGCCGCATCCAAAATGGAATAGCAATAATGAATATTACATTTAAGGTTACGGTAATAACAATATTGGTCAGCTTAACAATACCGTATCTAACAGGGCGACTATCTGCACGTAGTTTAGCAAACGGAATAACACACCATGCATCCAACACCAGTATAGCTATAAAGTATTTAATAAAAAGCTCAAATTCGCTTTGCGGGATATCTTTCCCAATTTTAATTAAACCTGCCAGCGAATGGGTAAATGGAACTGTAAGCAACAAAAAGCAAACGGTCACTATAACTATCACCCAAAAACCATTATTGTAAACTTGCTTTTTTTTATCGGGGAATTTATTTAAAAATCTAAAGAAGGTTGTTTCCATACCAAATGCCAGTAACGCCTGGAATATAGAGGCGTAAGCAAACATGGTACTGAAAATACTATAAACTTTGGGGAGATATGCCCGGGTATAAAGCGGAGTTAGCAGCGAGCTTAATAAGCGTTGTATTATGGTACTTAAACCATATAAAGCTGTTTGCCCGGCAAATTTTTTAGCTGTTGATGACAATAGTTATACGTAATTAAGTACTGGTTTGATTATTTAAATAAACCTCTTTTGATAACCTCAAAATTACGATAGTTTTTTAATTCGCCCTCATTGGTTTCAACAGATGTTACTGATGCATCCTGCGGGCCTTCGTTGCACCAGTCTAAAAACATTTCTAAAGTAGTGTTATCAGCCTCGGCTTCAATAAATACATTGCCATCGGGCATGTTTTTTATCAGGCCACGCACCCCTAACTGGTCGGCAACTGCTTTGGTAGATGCTCTGTAAAATACGCCTTGTACCTGGCCTGCTACTATAATATCAAGATGCTTAATCATGGTTGACGAGTGAAGTTGATATGCTGTTATTTAAAATACAAATTAACCTAATCCAACTTAATCAACCTAATCAACTTTTACAACAACCGCCTCACCTTAGTATCGGGAGTGATTTTCAGATTATCAAGGCCTGTGATAAGATTTAAACCGGGGGTTTTACCTTTTTCTATCGTTCCTTTTTCTTTATCAATACCCAAATAACTGGCGCCGTTTATGGTAGCCCATTCCATTAATTTAGCGGTGCTTAACGATGGGAATTTTTGCTGCAAGGTGCGCATTTCGCTTAAAATACACAGCTTGCTGTTGGAGGCAAGGCTATCGGTACCCAGTGTAATGTTAAATCCCTGGCCTAAAAAAAGATCGATCTTTGGCAGCCTGTTTTCGATATATAAATTTGCGTTGGGACAAAAACACCAGTGTATCTTGCGGTCAAACCGTTTTATAAAATAAATATCCTTCAAATTGGTGCAGGTATTATGTACCATTAAAATATCCTGCTTGTTGGTAAGCAACGGCACAACCGACTGTAGCGAGTTACGGGCCTGCGGCTTAAAATAACTGATATCTAACCCAAAGTGTTCGTACAGACTATTAAAATCGCCTAATTTATATCGGTAAAATTTGTTTTCATCCTCGCATTCCTGGTTATGCATACTGATGAGGTTGTTACCGGTTTCACAGTATTTTTTGAGCAGTTTAAAAAGGTCTTTTGATACCGAATAAGGTGCATGAGGCGTAACCGAGCATGATTGCGGCTTAAATTCTTTTAGCAGATCAAGGGCCTTATTAAATACATCATCGGCCCGCTCGGGCAAAAAACTAAATGTTTCAATAAAACTATGGTAGTATAATTTGCTGTTAGCTTTTATGGATATTGATGCGTTGGTATTAGCAATGTCGCCAACAGCCACAATACCATTTTCATACATTTCGGCATCGGCACGGCTAGCGGCTTCGCCAATTTCCTCCGCAGTTGCTCCCCTCAATTGTTGTATGCTTTTAATAAATGCTACCAGGCCGTCGCATGTGGGTATCTTGTCTTTAAGATGTGATAGTTCAATATGGCAGTGGGTATTGACAAAGCCGGGGCAAATAATTCCGCTCAATTGTTCAACGGATGCCGGGTCGGCCCGCTTTGGGATTTCATCAGAAACGGAAATGATCTTACCCGAATCATCAACGGTAACAACTCCATTTTTAATAGGATCGGCACAAACAGGAAAAACGTAATCGGCTCTAAAAATTTTCATTCGGGTAATATTAGCATTTGCTCAACCGTTTTTACACTATTCACCGTTAATCAATACAATTACTTTGACGGTATTGTTTGTTATATGTAAAGAGAACAGATAATAAAAAGATAGATTTTTAAATTTCAGTACCTTTGCCGCGTGAACGCCGCTATAACAAAAATTGACATCCGTAGCTTAAGTTTAGAAAACCTGCAAAAGCACTTTATCCAAATGGACGAAAAGAGCTTCAGGGCTAAACAGGTTTACGAATGGTTGTGGAAAAAATCATGCTTTTCTTTTAACGAGATGAGCAATATTTCAAAAGAACTGCGCACTAAACTGGATGAAACTTTTGTTATTAATAACGTTAAGATCTACAACTCACAGGTTAGTGCTGATAAAACTATAAAAAATTCTTTTATTTTACACGATACCCACCTAATTGAGGGTGTTTTAATTCCAACCCCCGGCCGGATGACGGCCTGCGTATCATCACAAGTGGGTTGCAGCCTAACCTGCAAGTTTTGCGCTACCGGCTATATGGAGCGCAAACGCAACCTCAACCCTGATGAAATATATGACCAGGTGGTGCTGATAGACCAGCAAGCTAAAGAAAATTATGGCGTGCCGTTAAGCAATATTGTTTATATGGGTATGGGTGAGCCGTTGCTGAATTATAAAAACGTGCTGGAATCGGTTGAGAAAATAACTTCGGAAGAAGGCCTTAACATGGCTGCCAAACGAATTACCGTTTCGACCGCCGGTATTGCCAAAATGATCAAAAAACTGGGCGACGACCAGGTAAAGTTTAACCTGGCCCTATCATTACATGCCGCTAACGACGAGAAACGCAATACCATAATGCCCATCAATGAGCAAAACTCATTAAAAGCATTAGCCGAGGCTTTAAAATACTACTACGCTAAAACCAAGAACCCGGTAACTTACGAGTATATTATTTTTGACGGTTTTAATGATAATCTATCAGATGCTGCCGAACTGGCCCAATTTTGCAAACACCTGCCCTGCAAAGTAAATATTATTGAATATAACCCCATATCATTTGCCAGCTTCATTAATGCGGGTGAAGATAAAGTAGATGCGTTTGCCGACTACCTGCGCAAACAAGGCGTTAACACCCACCTGCGCCGCAGCCGCGGAAAAGATATTGATGCCGCCTGTGGCCAACTGGCTATAAAGGACGGGCAATAATTTCTTCCTGAAATTTCTTTTCAATTGATTTATATTTAGAGAGAATATTCTATTCTTCTCATAAAATATTTAAACCCATGCGAAGGAATTTAAAACAACGCACGTCTAATTAACAGAACAACCGGTATTGGACGAACAGGACCTGATTAAACATTTGCTTGAAGGCGATGAAAACGCTTTTAAAACTGTAGTGGATACCTATAAAAAAATGGTGTACAATACGGTATTGGCCTTTGTGCAAAACACGGATGATGCCGAAGATATTACGCAGGATGTTTTTATTAAGGTATATGAAAACATCCGCCGGTTTAAGCAGCAATCAAAATTAAGCACCTGGATATACCGTATAAGTATTACACAGGCTACTGATTTTATACGTTATAAAAACAGGAAGAAGCGGGCAGGTTTTTTGGTAACCCTGTTTGGCAACAATAACGAATTGGTACATGAACCGGTTGATTTTGTTCATCCCGGTGTATTAGCCGAAAATAAGGAGCGGTCTGTTTTATTATTTAAGGCGATAAACCAATTGCCCGAAAATCAAAAAACCGCGTTCCTGTTACAAAAGGTACAGGATTGCAGTCAGCAAAAAATAAGTGAAATCATGCAGTTGAGCGAGGGTGCAGTTGAATCATTATTAACGCGGGCAAAAGGAAACCTTAAAAAACAACTCATCAACTATTATTCATCATTATGAAAAATAAACAGGAAATAGAAAAACTAGCGGAAGCAGCACTTAGCAGCCTTGATAACCTGCAACCGGTTGATGCCAATGAATTTTTACATGCCAAAGTATTGAACAAGATGCGCATGATCGAGGTAAATGAACGCAAGACCTACAATCGTTTAATGCTAAAGCTATCGGCAGCATTAGGCATTTTCATATGTATTAATGGTGTAAGCTTTTACGCGCTTAAACAGCAACAGCATAAAACAGGCAAAAAAGCAACAACAGGGGTTGCTGCATTTGCAGAAGAATATTCGCTTAAAAATAATTCATACAGTTATTAAAATATTTCGAAATGAAAAACAATAAGATATTAGTGCTATTTGTGCTATTTCTGATAGTGGTTAATTGCGGGTTATTAGGTTTCTTTTGGTTTAATGCTTACCATCAGAAAAAACAGCCGGTACAGGATGGCCCTGCATTTGATTATTTATCAAAAGAGCTGCATTTAAATACAGCCCAAAAAATACAGTATGAAAAAATGCGGATTTTACACGGCGTGTTTGCCGATAGCGTAAATGACCATACCCGTATGATGCGCGACTCATTTTTTGAATATTTAAAAAACCCATCAATAAAACCGGCGATAGTTAACGCGCTGGAAAAGAAAATAAGCACTAATATGGCTATGCTTGACACTTCTACCTTTTATCATTTTAGCAGGTTTAGGGCCATCTTAAATGCGGGGCAACAAAAGAAGTTTGACCAAATTATACAGGATGTATTACGGGGTATGGGCGGCCCGCAACGCGGTCCCCGCCCCGGCGGTGGCGACGGGCAACCACCTGCCGGGCCGCAACAGGACGAGCGACCTATGGGGCCACATGGCAAAGGTCGCCCACATCCGGGTGGGCCACCACGAGGAGAAAGGCCACCTTACGGACGTCCCGGTGATGATATGCCTCCGCCACCAGATGGCGGCCCACCTCCGGGCGGAGGACCGCCTCCACCGGGCGGACCGCCCCCGAAATAAAAATTTAATTTTGCTGCGAAGGAAATTTCAACAACCGGCATCTAATGTTATATAAACACTAACAGATCATGAAAACCAGGCCGATTATCCTTTTGAGCAGCGTGTTAACCTTATTTGTGGCCATTATAGCCTGTAAAAAAGATTCTTCATCAACTGCTGCAACAAGCTCAACTACTTCAACAACAAATACAACCGCCATACCTGCTGTATATAAAAAAATATACGGAGCTACGGATATGTACATTGACGGCAACTACCTGGTAATTAAAGCTACCAGCCTGCCCGATCATAAATCGCCTTATTACAAGGGTACACAATGGGCCGCTACACTATATGAAGCCTATAACGGCACTAATACGCTTTGGTCGCAAAACCCAAATGTTATTGCCGAAAGTGATTGCACCTACAAGATACCTTTAAACCCAGCTGCGGCAACCAGTCATTCGGCTACACCGCTTGGGCCAATGGGTGTGGCTATAAACGGCGTGCCAATATTTAATCAATACGCTGCAGGCGGGTCGCCGTTAACCAACGAGGTAAATAGCTTTGACCAATATGACGGGCACCCGCAGCAACAAGGCATGTACCATTATCATGCTGAACCTTATTATTTAACCACTAACAAAGGCAAAGACGCATTGCTGGGGTTTTTACTGGATGGTTTCCCGGTATATGGCCCGCTTGAAAACGGGAAAACCATTACCGACGCCGATCTGGATGTTTATCATGGACACTTCGCGGTAACCGCCGATTATCCAAATGGTATTTATCATTATCATACCACTACTGCCGACCCTTATATAAACGGAAACGGATTTTATGGCACACCGGGTACAGTTACGCAATAAGTTAGTTGTTATTGGGTTGTTGTTGGGCGTTAGCTGTTTTGTTGTTTTTAAAATTAATCACCGGGCCCAATTTTCCATCAATAGCGACAGCGCTTTTTTAAGGCAGCATGAGGGGGTATTGTATTATGAAGGTGCGCCATTTACCGGTTATACTTATCGCCTTTTCCCTAACGGTAATATGGCCAGGCTAACACCTTACGATAAAGGACGGGAAGATGGCGTGATGCGATGCTGGTATCCCGATAAAACATTAGAACAGGAACGGATTTTTCTTGACGGTAAAAAAACAGGCACACATAAAGGCTGGTGGCAAAACGGTCGGCCTAAATTTGAGTATGAGTTTGCTAACGACGAGCACAACGGAACTGCAAAAGAATGGTTTAGTGATGGGAAGCTTTACCGCTTTTTTCATTACAACAACGGTCATGAAGAAGGGCTGGAACAAATGTGGTGGGCCGACGGCACCATAAGGGCAAACTATGTTGTAAAAGACGGGCAACAGTATGGGTTGATAGGACGAAAACTCTGCAGAAATATTGGTAAATGGAGATGAAAGCTGAATGGCTAAAGCTAAAGCTAATAAATGGATATTAATGAAAAAGTATATATACATCTTGCTGTTGGGTAGCCTTTTATTAGCCTGCAAATCCCCGGGTAAAAAACCGGTTTTACCTTTTTATAACACGCCCGATTTTACGCCGGTATGGCTTATGCCCGGTGATGCGGGGTATAATACCATTCATACCATATCAAAATTTAACTTTACCAACCAGTTAGGACAAACTATAAGCAACAAAACCGTGGCGGGGAAAATATATGTAGCTAACTTCTTTTTTACCTCGTGCGGCAGTATTTGCCCCCAAATGATGGGTAACCTTGCTAAGGTGCAGGATGTTTTTGCAAAGGATACTGATGTGGTTATCTTATCGCATAGCGTAACGCCTTTACATGATAATGTGTCCGTTTTATTTAAGTACGCTAACACTCATCATATTGATGGCAAAAAGTGGTGGCTGTTAACCGGCGATAAACAAGCTATTTACCAATTGGCACGGCAAAGTTATTTTGCCGAAAACGATAATGGTTTTGGTAAAAGCGTAAATGAGTTTTTACATACCGAAAACCTGGTTTTGATTGATAAACATGGCCGGATAAGGGGCGTTTATAATGGCTCGTTACGATTAGAGGTTGATAACCTCGTAGCGCATATTAAATTATTGTCAAATGAAAATTAATTTACTATTTATCAGCAAAATAACTACATTCAACCCATGAAACTACAGGGCGGTTACCTGGCCGATTTTGTCGCATTATTATTCCCCGAACTTTGCTCGGCTTGTGGGGAATCGCTTGTGGCAACTGAAAACCTAATCTGTACAGATTGCCGCTATACCTTACCCTATACCAATTTTCATTTACAGCCCGATAATATTGTTGCCCAGCAGTTTTGGGGCAAAATTAACCTTGAAAGTGCCTACTCCCTTTACTATTTTGCCAAAGGCGGTAAAGTGCAAAGCCTGATGCACCATTTTAAATATAAAGGAATGTACCGCATAGGTAATTTGCTTGGGAAAATAGCCGGCGAACAATTAAACAAAAGCGATTTATTTAATACCGTTGATTTTATTATACCCGTGCCTTTACATAAAAGCAGGTTAAAAGAGCGCGGCTACAACCAAAGCGCCTGCTTTGCCGAAGGGTTGGCAAAAAAATTAAATGCTGATGTTGAGGAGAATAACCTGGTGCGGATAAAAGCCACCGAAACACAAACGCATAGATCGCGCTTTGACCGGTTTGAAAACATGCAGGAAGTTTTTTCAGTTAAAAATCCCGAAAAATTAGTTAACAAACATGTGTTACTGGTGGATGATATTGTAACCACCGGCTCAACATTAGAAGCCTGCGGCCTGCAATTACTTCAAATACCGGGGCTAAAATTAAGTATCGCCACTATTGCGTATGCGGAGTAATTTAGTTGATTAGTTGATTAGTTGATTAGTTGATTAGTTGATTAGTTGATTAGTTGATTAGTTGATTAGTTGATTAGTTGATTGGGATATCAAGTTAATCAAAAATCTTATCCAATTTACCGACTATTCAATAATACAACCCTAAACCTACTGTGCGTTTGATAAATAGAATTTTCCTGAAAAATCAATAGATTTAGCTAATATACCGCCATCGGTACCGGCATTGGTTGCAGCTTGTCTGTTTCCGCCGCCTCTACCTCCGCGACCGCCGCCGCCACCCATGCCGCCGCGACCGCCACCTCCGCCGCTCATACCACCACGGCCACCACCGCCTGCATTGCCGTTATCACCATCCATTTTTGGCGCCTGGCGGCTTATGCCGTTTATTTTAACATCATATATCCATTCGGTTTTTGAGCGGTCATCTAAATGGAGCAGCTTTAATGCAATAGATGCTTCGCAAACAAGGTTACCTTTATCATCATAATTTATAGCTGTTTTGATGCCATAAGTGTTTGCTATGGTAATCATATCGCCTTCTATATCTTTAAAGCCTTCCACTTTTATACCCCTTAAAGTAGTCATGATTTCTTTTTCCAGTTCATCGCGATCAGCCTCAGTAACTTCATTGAAATTATCTTGTTTAACCGTCAACAACGGGGTGCTAACCTGTGTGTTTAACGGAAAAGTTATACTATAAGCGCTTTTCTTTTTGCCCTTGGGGTCAAAGCTTAAAGTAATGCCGGCTTTTAAAATGCGGATAGCTTCCGACCGGTCGTCTATTCTTACCGCGAAATATAGATTGTCTTTATCGTTTGAAAAACCGTACCTGATATTATTTTCAGCGTTAAAATATTGTAAGCTATCGCCCCAATCTTTCAGGTTGGCATCAATGGTTATGTTAGCCGGCGGAGTCTTTAAAACGGATGGGTCGGATTTAGCAACTTGCGCATTCGAAACAGTTATCGAAAATAATTGCAGGGCAATAATACAAACAAGATAGGGGTATCTATTTTTCATGGGCAATAATACAGTAATATTTTACTCCTTAACAACCCAATTTCAGAACTTTTATTGTGAGGAAGGTGAGCGTTGTGAACTTAAAGTTTTTGAAACCTATGAAAAGCTTTGACAACTTTTTAAAAGTTGTCAAAGCTAATTAGTAAAATTAAACCATATAATTCCATCCATGGGTATCGGGCGCGTTGCCGTATCTTATGGCATCAAGGGTTCTTAACACTTTTTGCGAAAATTCCCTTTCTTTTGGGTCGCTTAAAAAATATTCTTCGCCTTCAAAACCAATTGAACCAACAGGCGCTATAGTGGCAGCGGTTCCCGCTCCAAAAGCATCGGTAAGTTTGCCATTTTTGGCGCCTTCAATGATTTCGGCAACCGCTACCCGGCGTTCCTCAACAGGATAGCCCCACTCGCGTGCCAGGGTTAAAACGGTGTTACGGGTTACGCCATCTAATATGGTATCCTGGGTAGTAGGTGTTATCAGTTTGCCATCCAAAACAAACATAGCATTAGCGGCGCCCATTTCTTCAATATATTTATGCTCTTTCGCATCTGTCCATATCAATTGGTCAAAGCCTTCTTCGGTAGCTTTACGTGCCGGCAACATAGCGCCGCCATAATTTCCTGAAGATTTAGCATAGCCCATACCGCCCTCTGCCGAGCGGGTATAATGTGTTTCTATTTTTACCTTTAACGGTTTGGTAAAATATGGCCCGGTTGGCCCGGTTAAAACCATGTATTTATAAGTTTTTGAAGGCGCTACACCCAAAAAGCCATCGGTAGCAAACATAAATGGCCTGATGTATAACGAGTGGTTGGGCTTTGCCGGTATCCACTCCCTGTCAATATCAACCACGGCGGCAATGCTTTGGATGAAAATATCCTCGGGCAATTGCGGCATACATAACCTTTCGGCCGATTTATTAAAACGCGCGGCATTTTTTTCCGGGCGAAATACAGAAACCTGGCCATCGGCATGTTTGTAGGCTTTTAATCCTTCAAAAAATGACTGCCCGTAATGTAAAGCCGAAGTAGCCGGACTTAGCGAAATATCGCCGTAGGGCAGAATCTGAAAATTTCCCCATTCGCCATCGGCGTAATCAGCCACAAACATGTGGTCAGAAAAAATGCGCCCAAATGGTAAATTGTTAAAATCCGTTTCTTGCAAACGGGAATTTGTTGTTTTGGTGATCTTGATATCCAGCGTCTCGGTCATGGCGGTAAGTATTAAATTCAGATGGCGGCAATTTACCTAAAAAAGGGTTGTTTTGCCAAATTAATATGGTTTTTGTACGAATAATGCTGATGGAATTCCGAGGTAAAATTAATTATATGGTGGTTATGTTTTGTGGTCAATATGTAAATTAATTTTCGTTTCCAGGCGTGGTTTAATGGTGAATAAATGACGGTTGGGAATGAAAACTATTTTTTCGCTCCATAAACAATTGCCTGTTTATATCGATATTTATAAAAAAAGTAGAAGACATGAACTTTTTAAAAATCAAAACCAGCTGGTCAAACGCCGAATTTATTGTATTAAAACTTTGTATCGCTTCCGCGTATATTTTGGTAGGCGCTTATTTCCATTCATTCTTTCGTCATTACTATGTTCCTGTATTAGGGGTGTTCGGCATTACGTGTGTTTGGGCCGTTTACTTGTGGGTTAGTAAAATGAAAAGTGCTAAATAATATGCTATCATGGTACTATTATTTTTATGCTTGCAAGAGCCCCTCAATAACGGAACCATGTCATGTTGGTCAAATCTGTTGAGTACCCCGGAGGATGTGAAATCCCAATAACTGCCACCATTAAATTTCATATTTTGAAACTTATTTCAAATAATAAAATTATTGGTAACTTTGAATAATGGTAATTATTATCAAAAAAACACTTTCAGCATTTGCGGAGAAACATCCGGAGGCTGCTTTGCCATTAAATAATTGGTATAGTATAGCAAAAACAGCTAACTGGAGCAAATTGGCCGATGTAAAGAACATGTTTAATAATGTGGACTATGTTGGAAATAACAGGTATGTTTTCAATATCAAAGGAAATGATTTTAGACTTGTTACGATGATATTTTTTGATACACGCACCATATTTATACGCTTTATTGGTACACATAAGGAGTATGATAAAATAGATTGTTCAACTATTTAAAATAAAAAACGATGATCGATAAAATAAGAAACGAAGAACAATACAACCAGGTAATGACGTTGATAGAAACCTTTATAAAAAAAGCGACTGATGGTGGTGGTTTTCATTCTTTATCAAAAATAGAAGCCGATGAACTAAGCCATATTAGTTTATTGGCCGAGCAGTATGAGGATAATGTATTGAAATTAATGCCCTTACCGGTTACTATTAATGCCGTTGTACAACATAAAATAAATGAGTTAAATATAACCCAGGCCAAACTTGCCGAAATATTAGGTTTGGGGACATCCAAATTATCTCAAATATTAAACGGTAAACGTGAGCCTGACGTTACGTTTTTAAAGGCTATACATAGTAAATTAGGTATTAGCGGCGACTTTTTGTTAGAAAATGTTTAACGGGCTAAAACAACAAAGCCCGATCTGCTTTTTTCTATCGCAGGGATATCCGCCGAACGACCTGCAAGGAAGAGAAAATAAAAATTCGAAATTGAACATCCGAAATCCGATATCGCGCGCTATTTTACCAAATTAATATTTTGATAATACAGGTTGCCAACGGGTAAAACCGAGCCATTTACCAGTAACTGGTGCCTTTCAATTTTATCAATTTTATTGAGCGCCGCTATAAACGACCGGTGGATACGGATAAATTGCCCTGCGGGAAGCATGGCCTCTACCTCGGTTATAGTCATGCGCGAGAGGATGGTTTTATCTTTCAATACAAAATTAACGTAGTTGCCCGTAGCCTCCAGGTAACAGATATCTTCAAAGTTTACCCTCAGTTGCTCATAGCCTGTTTTTAGGAACAGGTAAGTTTTTTTATCGACCGAGCTGTTTCGTAAATTGTAAATTTCATTGGCTTTGTTACAGGCTTTAATAAAACGGGTTAGGGCAAATGGTTTTAGCAGGTAGTCGATAGCATCCAGTTCAAAGCTTTCAACTGCATGTTCGGAGTAGGCGGTGGTAAAAATAACCATCGGCTTTTTGTTGAGGCAGTTTAGCAGGTCGATACCCGAAATGTCGGGCATTTTAATATCCAGGAACAATAGGTCAACCGGTTCATGCTGTAAATATTCCATGGCTTTAAAAGCGTCGGTAAACTCTGCTTTTAAATTCAAGAACGGCACCTTAGCCGCATGCGAGCGCACCACTTCTAAAGCTAAAGGTTCGTCATCAATGGCAATGGCAGATAACATAGGATAAATATAGGGTTTATTTGTTCAGTGCAGCTTCTATCTGGCTGTATAATAATTCGCCGTCACTGGGCCGTTTTGCATTTTTATCTGATAAATTACCATGTGTATCAAAAATAACATAAGTAGGAAATAACCTTGGAACATTACGGGTATTTAACAAGTCGATCCAGATATTTTCCATCTCTGTCTGGCTCGCACGCACATGATAGCCGGTAAGGTTATGTATGTTCACAAATTCTTTCCACTTTGCAGTGTCTTTATTATAGTCCATTTCCAGGTATAGGAAAACAACATTTTTATCTTTAAACTTTGTTTTTAATTGAGCGGAATGTTCAACAATTTCCTGTACACAAGGCCCGCACCAGGTTCCCCATATATCAACATAAACTGCTTTACCTTTATAGGGCGCTATCAAATCTTTTAAGGATGTGATCTTTGTATCGGCAGGGATAAAAACAATGTCTTTGTTCTTCTCATTTTCGGCCATGGTTTTTTATTTTAAATAGTTGAACAATCTATTTTATCATACTCCTTATGTGTACCAATAAAGCGTATAAATAT
>JABDBT010000007.1:35789-37469 GCA_013288465.1 Bacteroidota bacterium
GCAGCCGTTTTGCAAATTTTAGGTTTTTGGTATCAATATAATGCAAAGTCATATTTGTTAATAATCTTTCTTCTGCGTTTTGGGGTAAATATTTATGTGATATTGCCGCCAATAAATAATCCTCGCCATATTGGTTGCCAAGGCTCATTGCTGTATCATACGGCATACCCATTTGTTGCTCAATTAAGCTTTTGGCCCCTGTAGGTTTTTCCCGTATTAACAAGCCAATTTCTTTAAACTGGTGTAAAGTATATTCATGAAGATAGGTACTGGCTTGTGGGCTTGCATTAAATTGAGCAGTATTTGGCAAAGGGGTGGCATTAACCACAGCGTCTTCAACTTTTTTCCAGGCGGTTTGCCGTGAATTTTTAAACATGATTGACCGGGTAAATGCCATCAATTGGTTAGCATAATAATACTTTAATTCGGTACTAAGTAAGACTTTTATTGCCTTTGTGGTATTAGACTTGTTAATAGCTTTTAATGAAGTGTTTAATTCCGCATTTACATCCGGAAGCATGATGTTAAGTAGCGAATCTGCCGACCATTTTTTGTTGTCGGATAGTTTATTTATTAAAAAGGATTGATCATTTAATGCCGATTTTAGCAATAGTTCATTGTATGTTTTGGCCTTACCTATAACATGAAGGGTTGAGGCCATATCACCTGCGTCAAAATTTAAGTACAGGGGTTCGCCGGGCATCAATAATAAATATCGTTCCTGTTGTTTATATAGCAGGGTTACAAACTTTGGCTTTGCTTTACGCAGGCTAAACCTAAATCCTCCTTTTGCATTGGGTTTACTATAGATAGAATTGCTTTGATGATAAGCGCCATCAAAAGGTATATTTAATTCAGCAGATTGGGCCGATGGATTTTTTACTTTGCCTATAATATTTAACGTTTGGCCAATTCCAGATAAAGTTAAGCTGGCGAATGCAATAATAAGTAATACTTTCTTCATGATAATTGTATAGTAAGATGTATGAAAAATTCCTTAGCGCTTTTAGTGGGGTTTTTCAGCTAATTGCAGGGTGTAATCCATCTGCACATCCTTGTTTTGAAGAATATCGTTGATGGTTGGCACTATAATATGGTCGGGAATGATCCCTCTGTCTTTATACTTAGCTTTTTTAACCGCCATGACATATTTATTAAGCGGGATATTAACTCTGATCCGTGTATTAGGCAATACAATAGCCACTTTACTTCCCGAGGTATTACCATAGTAACCACCGCCGGTTTCCTCGCCAATAAACGGCCCTCTTGCGTTACTTTGGGCTACGGAAGCGAATTCTGCCGCGCCCGAGAAACTTTTACCACTGATAAGAAAATAAACCTTACCCTTAAAATTATTTTGTTTAGGCTGTTGAATAGCTAAGTTTGGGTGATCTTTTATTTTCCTGGTGTTTGACTCTAACGAAGCATAATATGAAAAAGGTTTGTCAGTAAGGTAACTATAAAGTAACGACCCATTCGTATCATCGCCGCCGCCATTTTCCCTTAGGTCGATAATCAATTTGCTTGTTTTTTTTGCACTCAATTCTTTAAACGAAGCTGCTAAAAATGTGGCAAGGTTTTCATTTGTTTTGGCTAAGTAGTCATTTGCAAAGGTACTGATGGTCATTACAGCTATATCATCATGCTTATAATCTAATTGCAGGTACTTGGTAATTTTAA
>JABDBT010000008.1 GCA_013288465.1 Bacteroidota bacterium
CGAAGGATTAGCCCAGTTACAAGCCGCGATTGATAAAATATTGATAGACGATACAAAAACATTTACCATTAGCCAGTTTGACGGCGGCACATTAATTAATGCAGGCAAAACCACAGTATTTACCGCAGCACGAACAGTTAACACTGGCATTGATATCCCTATACTATGCAGCCCTCATAAAAAACCGCCTATCCCGGTTAAAAAATTATACACGGCGTCATTTAATGGTTCATTTGATACGCACCCAATTAGGGTAGAAATGAAAAAAAGGTTTGAAACAAACCGGGATGTGTTGATTGAGGGAGGCGTTCCAACCCGTTTTTATAAAAGATGGTTTTGGGCTAAAAACTACAACTTAAATACTATGGCATCTTATATAGCCTTATGCCCAAGGGGAACCAGTTGTAATTCGTTTAGATTTTTTGAGGCAATGCAATTAGGCATAGCGCCTTGTCTTATAGGTGATGAGGATGCGCGTCCGTTCAAAAAGTTCATCCCATGGAATGAAATAAGTTATTATGCATCATCTGTTGATGAACTGGAAAGTTTGTTAAAAAACTTAGATAAAAAAGAAGCGGTAAAAAAAGGCAAGCTGGCTTATCAATACTGGAAGCACGAATTATTTTATAAAAAATGGTGTAAATACGTGTTAATGGAGCTGGAAGAAATAAAATGCGTGGTTAATGAATAATATTACTTTTTTTATCCCGGCTTATAACTGTTCTGCAACAATAACCGAAGCTGTTGATTCAATTATGCAAAGCAATTTTACAGCCGGCGACGAGCTTATTATTGTAAATGATTTTTCGACCGATGATACAGTGAAGGTATTAAAGCACCTTGAAGAAAAATACCCGGTAATTACAATCATTAGCCATAAACTAAATAAAGGCGGCGCTGCAGCACGTAATACAGCTGTTGAAAATGCACAGCATGAACACTTGTTTTGTTTGGATGCAGATAACGTTTTAGAAAAAAATAGCATACAGCCAATGCTGGGTTTTCTGCTTGCCCAAAATGCCGAAATAGTTTGCTTTAACGAGTTAAAATATTTTTCGAATACTATCGCAACCATTGACGAGGTATGGACCTATAAACCGGGAATATTTACTATTGAGGACCTTTTATCCGGGAAACTTGCCCCCGGAGGCAGCGGAAATTATTTATTTACAAAAAGCAGTTGGTTAAAAGCTAAAGGATATACCGAAGATTTGGGAGCTTTAGATACCTGGGCCTTTGGCTTTAAACAATTAATTGAAAATTGTAAAATGGTTGTAATGCCCGATAGCTACTATTTTCATAGAAGAGGGCATGAGTCTTACTATTTACGTGATGCCTGGAACAAACGAAGATCGGTTTCATTAAGATTAATAAAATTAATAATTAACTACATAGATCTGATCGATCCGGATGACGTTGATTATATATTCTCAAAAAAGGGCAGATATACCTGGTTTGACGATTTGCAAAAAAGGCCCATCAGGTTAAGTAAAAATATTACTCATGCTGTTTGGGCAGAGCATGAATTAAAAAAAGATTTTTGGGGACAGGTAAAAAGTAAGGCAAATCACTATAAATTTCGCTTATCACAAATTTTAAAATAAAACTGACAACTACAATGCTGGTAATTTCATTTTTAAGGCACTTCAAAGCATTTTTAAAAAATGAAATTGTTCATGCTAAAAAAGTAGCAGCGTTTAAAAAGCAATTCAATCAATTTAAAGATCAGTTAGGAGCTGACATAATTATTTCTGAATACCAATGTTTAGACGATAATACAGGTACCACCCCTATCGAGCCGCATTATACCTACCACCCGGCATGGGCAGCACGCGTTTTGGCGCAAATTAAACCTTCAAAACATATTGATATATCATCAACTACTAATTTCAGTAATATAGCTTCTGCTTTTATTCCGTTTGAGTTTTATGATTACCGCCCTGCGAATATTCACCTCCCTAATTACACGTCAGGCAGTGCCGATCTAACCAATTTACATTTCGAATCAAATTCAATTGAAAGTTTATCATGTATGCATACTGTTGAGCATATTGGATTAGGCCGATATGGCGACCCTATAGATGTAAATGGCGATATAAAGGCGATGAAAGAATTGCAAAGGGTAGTAAAAACAAATGGCAACCTGTTGTTTGTTGTGCCCATAGGCACCCCGCGCATTGAATTTAACGCACATAGGATATATGCGTATGACACTATTATTAAGGCATTTAGTGGTTTTGTTTTAACGGAGTTTTGTTTGATACCCGATGATTTTGAAAATGTTGGTTACGTTGTAAATCCAACTATTGAATTGATTAACAGGCAAAACTGGGGTTGCGGCTGTTTTTGGTTTACTAAGCCCGCCGACTTAATATGATAGCTATTAGGTTACAGGGACGACTTGGCAATCAATTATTTCAATATGCATTTATCTATTCTGCTGCAAAAAAAACCAAATCTCATTTTTATTTAGATCAGTATTTAGAAAAATCTCTCGTACATCAATATTTTCAAATTGACACTAATGTAGTTGATAATATCAGTTCATTTTTATTTAATGTTGAGGGGTTCAAAAATATTTTTAATATTCATCTAAAAAAATATATAAATAGGTTACTCATTCATGTTTACAACCTGAAAATAATACAATATGAATTTGCCGAAGATGAATCAGCTGTTGAATTTAAAAATGGCACTTTGTATATAGGATATTTTCAATCTTTACTTTATATGAAATCGTATGAAAACCTTATCCGTCAACAACTGAGTGTTAAGCAAAAATTCTCATATCCCTTTAAAAAGCAATTCGATGAGTTGTATAAAGACAAAACAATTGTAACCATACACATTAGGCGCACTGATTACAAAATGTTGGGCCATCTAAATTTAGGCAACGATGACCTAACATTGCCTTTAAGTTATTATCATAATGCAATAGCAAACATAAAAGATAAAAATTTGCATTATATATTTATAAGTGATGATATCTCCTTCATAGAAGATAACTTTGGCGGTATAAAACCAAAAACAATATCCAAAGCATCAGAAATATATGATTTCCAGCATTTATTGAATTCAAAAATTTGTATCATTTCAAATAGTACTTTTAGCTGGTGGGGGGCCTGGCTAAATTCACGAAAAGACAAAATTGTTTATTGCCCCCAATATTATTTAGGCCATTATTTAAAAAAACAAATACCTCAAAATATATATCCAAAAGAATGGAGGCAAATTGACTTTGATTAATGATTCATTAAACCAGGTAAATTATAAGCACGATCCGGCTGTACACAATTTTTCAGCTGCGCGGCAAATATTACCTTATGTTTTCAAAATAAAACCTGTAGATAGTGTTTTAGATATAGGCTGCGGAACGGGCACGTGGTTATCTGTAGCAAATGAATTGGGCGTGAATGAAATTTTGGGGGTTGATGGCGTTGATTTAAGCGAAGGTGATTTGAAAATACCAGTTAAAAACTTTATTAAATGCGATCTGACCGCGCCCATTAACCTAAGTAAAAAATTTGACCTTTTACTTTGTCTTGAAGTTGCAGAGCATTTACCTAAAGAAGCCGCAAAAACACTCATTGATACCTTAACAGGCCATAGCGATTTCATTGTATTTTCGGCTGCTATACCCGGGCAGGATGGGCAAAATCATTTAAATGAGCAATGGCCGGACTATTGGCAAAAATTATTTTTAAGTAATGGATATTATCCATCTGAAATACTTCGTGATCATTTTTGGAATAATAAAGAAATTGATTGGTGGTACAGGCAAAATATAATTATTTATTCGCCTAAAACGGTTTTGTCTCATTTAAACTTAAAATTATCCGAGGAGGTAAAATCAATGGTACATCCTGAACTGTTTAATTTAAAATTATGGTATTTAAATAACCTAAACAGGGTAATTGAAAATGAAGTATATAAACCCAATTTTAAAACAGCTTTAAAAAGGCTTATTAAATCAATTATTTATTGAACTATAAAGGAGTTTCTATTATAATTTGTTGTTTTAACAGTTCATTACTTTTAGAGGAAACACTAAAGCATATAGCAGTACAAAAACTGGATAACGCAGCTTGTGAAATTGTCCTGGTTGATAATGCTTCTACAGATCACACGCAGGAAATAGCCAGATCAATTTGGGAAAAAAGCGGCTCGGATAAAATTAGCTTTAAAATTGTTTATGAACCTAAACCCGGTTTAACCTTTGCAAGGCAAAAGGGTGTAAACGAAGCCCGTTTTGAATACCTTATTTTTTGCGACGATGACAATTGGTTGGATGAAAATTATGTTCAAAATACGATTGAACTTTTTAAAGAACACACCGATACTGGGATTTTAGGTGGTAATGGCTCTGCAATTTTTGAAGATGAGGCACTAAAACCACTTTGGTTTAGTACCTTTTTAGATATGTATGCAGCTGTACCCCAGGCCAAAAAAGAAACTGCTTTGGATTTTGTATATGGTGCCGGTATGGCTGTACGTAAAACAGTTTTGAAAGAAGTAATGGGTAAATACCCCATGCTTTTAAAAGGCCGCGAAAAGGCCATACTTTCATCTGGAGAGGATTCGGAAATATGTTTAAGAGCCAGGCTTGCAGGACATAAAATATTATATTCGCCAAAACTCACTTTTAAACATTTTATAATCAACAAACGGCTAACCTGGAGTTACCTGAAAAAGCTTGATACAGGCCTTGCGAAAACTTTTGTGATAATAAATTTATATGAAACTGCCTTAAATTCAAAAAGATTAAGCCTTCCCCTATTTTACTGGCTTAAAAAGATGCTTTATTATTGGGGAATATATTTTAAATATTGGCCAAAACATTATTTAATTTATAGAAAAACTGAGGGTACGATAGCCGAACTGCACCATATAACCTGGAAAAACATAGCTTTAGATTATTTAAAATATAACTTTAAAACTGTAAGCATTTATAATAAGATAATAGCTTTTAAAAAATGAATTTCAACATCTCCTACCTTGTGGCCACCCGCAATCGCCTGCCTTTTCTAAAAATCACTTTAGAAAAATTGCTTCGCGAATTAAAGGACGACGAGGAAATTGTAGTTGTTGATGGCAACAGCACCGATGGCGCTAAAGAATACTTGCAAAACCTTTTTGACCGGGGCAAAATACACCAGTTTATAAGCGAGCCCGACCATAATCAGGCCCATGCCTGGAACAAGGCAATGTTAATGGCCAATGGCATTATCATCAAAAAAATCATTGATGACGATGTATTTTGTTACAGTGCCATCCGTGAATGTAAGAACCTGATGTTATCAAATCCAGAAATTGATGTCTGCATTTCTAATTGCCTCCGAACGGGGTTAGACCAGCTTTCATATATTAATATGGCCAGCCGTTTACCTGAGTTTAACCAATGGAAAGCGGGCGAAATTACGTGTTTTACTTTTAGTGATGCCTATTTATTGATCAGGCGGTCGGCATTAACCTATATTGGCCTGTATGATACGCAATTTAGGATGATGGATTGGGAGTATGCCTTAAGATGTTCTTATTTAAAAGCAAAAATAGCTTATTATACCGGGTGTACCGTGCTCACAGTAGATACGCCGGGCAATATAACATCGGGTGCTACTAAAGCAATTTTAAAAACTGAGGCCCGTATAGGTAAAGCCAAATATGGTTATAAAGGTGATTTTGCAGATATCCCGGTGTGGTCAAAAATAAAAATAACTATCGGCAAAGCTATTAACTATCAAAAGCACAAGGAATCACAACCTATACCCGCTCTCGATGATCTTCCCCAGGTTTATGATTCTTTATATTTAAAATTAGCTCAATATAATAAAGAGCATCAGGGTGGTTTCTTAATCTAATGAATAAAATCACTATTAAAATAAAATTTCAGAATGGCATAAATTTTAATATTGCCATGAATGAAATTTTAAATGAACTGACCGATATTTTTCAATTTGAGGAGAGTAGCGCTCCTGATTTTATAATATTTGGCCCCTACGGCAATGATATACCCAGACCCGGTAACTACACCCGCATAGGTTATTATTGCGAAAACGTTAAACCCGACCTGTCTATTTGCGATTGGGCCTTTGGTATCCCCCATGAAGATGATATAAACGACTATCGTTATAAACGGATACAATGGCATGGTTTAAACCCGCAAGTACTTGTAAAACCAGGCGATTACGATGTGGAAAGTATATTTGCACAGAAAAAACACTTTTGTAATTTTTTATATTCCCATAAAGTCTCCTATCGCGAGGAATTTTTCAGGCAGTTATCAAAATACAAAAAGGTTGATGCTCCCGGCCAGTCAATGAATAATATGCAGGCTGTTAATAATTTGCATACCAGCGATGGGTGGCGCCGCAAAAGGCAATTTTTAAATGGATATAAATTCACAATTGCTTTTGAAAATTATGTTTATCCCGGTTATCAAACAGAAAAATTATATGATGCTATGCAGGCCAACAGCATCCCCATATATTGTGGCGACCCCGGTATCAACAGCATATTTAACACAGCAAGCTTTATTAATACCGGCGATTTTATCAGCCTTACTGGTTCATCAACCGTTAATTGGCTACAGAAACATGCACAACCCGACTTTAACGATATACGCCCGGCGTTTTATAACAGCCCTTTCGATAAAATAAAACGAAAATTAAAAACTATTGGCAGGCAATCAAAAATGTACCGGCAGTTTAACAAATTTGATTTTAGCCCCATAATCAAAAAAATAATTGAACTGGACCAGGATGATAACAAATACATGGAGGTTTTAAAACAACCGTGGTTTATTGATAATACGCCGCCCCAAAACGCATCCTTAAAAAACCGCTGGATCGAAATTTTCCAATCAGTTAATAACAACGCATCATAAGTTTTGGATACCAGCCGCAAGCTTATTTCAATTGACATATTAAGGGCTGTGGCTGCGTTGGGCGTATTTTCATATCACCAGGGTATAGGGAATTTTTTAGCGCTCTATACCAAAATAAATATCTTCAGGCACATGGATGCTTTTGGTGCATATTATGCGGTACCTCTATTTTTTTTGATAAGCGGATATTGCATTCACTTATCCAACTTAAAATATATAAAATTGAATGAGTGCCTGCCATTAAAAACCTATTACAAGAGCAGATTTATCAGGATTTATCCCCCTTATATACTGGCTGTAGTTGTTTCAGTAGCGGTAAACCTCTTAACGCATTATGGAAAAATCCCCAGCGGTGCCGATTTATTTATACACTTATTTTGTTTACAAGGCTTTAGCATTAACTACTTTAATACCATTAACCTGGTTTTGTGGACCATTACAATTGAAATTGCCTTTTACATTATTTACCCCTTATTTTATTACCTGCGCTTAAAACTATCTTTAAATTGGGCATTGATAGCTACATTTATTGTTTCATGTTTAAATATATTTTACTTCTCCCTCCAAAAAAATATTTCACTGCCTCAATATTATTGGGTGGGTAATATTTGGTTTGCGTGGTGCTGCGGCGCGTATATAGCCGATAAACTTGCATTTGACCCGGTTGCTTTTAAAAGCGCCTTTTTTAAAATTGCTTATTGTTTAATAGCACTACTGTTTATAAGCTTTGAGTATTTTCAAATAAGCTATTTATCAATTGTTGGTTACCAGCTAAAGATCATTATCTGGACGGCCCCGTTAATTTATGTAATATCAAAAGAAGACTGGCTCAGTAGGCAAAAATCAATATTCCTTAAAATAATTACCGGTATTGGCTTGTCGAGCTATTCACTTTATTTATTACATGAACCATTAACATCTTTGAAAAATTACCTGGTACACTGCATTTTGCCAGTACAGCTTCAAAAAACAGGCGTTGTTATTGGTGTTATGATTATTCCGCTAATTACCTGGTTAAGTTATTGTTATATAGAAAAGCCATTCTTAATTAAAAGAAAGCCGGTAAAAGCGTGAAGCCCCTTGTTTCAATAATTATCCCGGTTTTTAATGCCGAAGCGTATATCGCCGAAACAATTAACAATGCTTTAGCTCAAACCTGGCCCAATAAAGAGCTAATTATTGTTGATGACGGTTCAACTGATAATTCATTGGCGATTGCTAAAACATTTAAAAACAAAGAGGTGAAAATATTTAGTCAGCAAAATAAAGGCGCCTCAGCAGCACGAAACAAAGGCCTTAAACATGCCGAAGGCGAATACATTCAATTTTTAGATGCTGATGATTTGCTAAGCGACAAAAAGATAGAGGCCCAGGTAAATCAATTAATAGGTAATACCGGCTATTTAAGCTTATGCGCGACGGTTCATTTTACTGACGGCACTAACCCGGCATCGTATCCTGTTAAACATGAATGGTTTGCCCAGGGCAGCGATGACCCGGCAGATTTCCTGATCAAATTATATGGCGCTGATTTAATAGGGCCAAACTATGGTGGCATGATAGGTGTTCATTCGTGGCTTAGCCCAAAACATGTCCTGGATAAGGCGGGTGCCTGGAATGAAAAATTAACGGTTGACGACGACGGAGAATTTTTTTGCAGGGTTATTTTAGCCTCAAAAGGCATAAAATATAGCAATGAAGCAAAAACTTACTATCGGAAACATGAACATGCAGGTTCGCTATCGGCTCAAAAAAGTTTAGCGGCTTATGAAAGTTTGTTTTTTTCGGCAAATTCAAAATGTGATAATTTAAAGCTGGCAACAAATAGCCGGCTTGTTGAACGTGCTTTTTCAAGGTATTATTGGGAAATTGGCGTGGCATCGTATCCGCAATACCGGGAGTTTTCAAAACGCGCCATCAATAAATCTATTGAGTTTGGTAATAAAAACTTTAAACATAAAGCCGGGCCTGTAAGCACGTTTTTAAGTAAGATCATTGGCTGGCGGCTAATAAGGATTATTACATATCTCAGGTATAAAGCCTAATTGCTCATGTTTAAAAATGCGTTTTTCAATTTATTAATGGCACAATGGCCAGGTAATGAATAAAAACATAATTACAATAGCCACCGGCAAAAAATTGTACGTTGATATGGCCGTTAACCTGGCCCGGTCTTTTTTATGGTGGCATGCGGGTACCGATATACAATTTCATCTGATCACCGATCAGAAAAATCTTGTTGCTGCTGATATTGCCAACAGGGTGCAAATAGTTGAGGTAGAAACGGAGCAATTGGGCGATGGGTTTTCATCAAAATTGTATCTCGATAAATTAGCCCCTGCCGGGCAAACACTCTTTATAGACAGCGATTGCCTTATATATGGTAACCTAAACCCTGTGTTTGAACAATTTAAGGGCCATGACGTATCAGTAGTTGGTAATTACATATCAAACGGCGAGTGGTTTGGCGACGTGGCATCCATTTGCAAAAAACTTAAAATTACCCGATTGCCCAAATTTAATGGCGGCGTATATTATTTAGAAAAAGGCGACATTGCCAGCCGGGTGTATAATGATGCACGAAGGCTGGAGGCCGAATATGACAGCATTGGGTTTACCCGTTTAAGAGGCTTGCCTAATGATGAAATGTTAATGGCAGCAGCCATGGAACTAAACCATCAAACACCAATTGCCGATAATGGCAATATATTGGCCGAATTTGTAAACTTTCAATCAGGTATCAAATCCAACCTGCTGAATGGAACCGTTGAGCTTTATAATAACCCGGCCGACGTTAGGTTTCAAAAAAGCTGGCATTTAACTATTGCCCGTCCGTTAATTGTTCATTACCTGGGCTACTATAACCTGCTTATGCCCTATACCAAAGAGGTTAAACAGCTTGAATATTTATTTGTAAATAAATGGCCTCAAAATAAAGTCAGGTTACTAACTTATATACAGGTAACATTGCCTTTTACCATACGCATGGGCATAAAAAAAACGTTAAGGCCTTTGTATCGCCTTATATTTGGTATCAGACAAATTGAAAAATCAGAAAGGGTGCTTCAGTAATGATTGATGTAAGTATTATTATACCCACCTACAACCGCTTATGGAGTTTACCAAAAGCGATTGATAGTTGCTTCGAAACTTTGTTGAATATTGAGGTGATCGTTATTGATGATGGTAGTACCGATGGTACCTGGGCGTGGTTGATGCAAAAGGCAAACATCATTACCATCCGCCAGGAAAATAGCGGTAAGGATTGGGCGGTAAACAAGGGTTTTGCTATTGCAAAAGGGAAATATATACGCTTCTTAGATTCGGACGATTGGCTGTTAGCGCAATCATCCGACAAATTATTTCAGGAAGCCGAGAAAAATAATTTGGATATTACCTGTGCCGGACACCAGGTTTTTAACGAAAATGAAGAGCTTATAAAACAAATTGACTGGATCAATTGCGACGATTTCCTGGCCCAACAGTTAGGCGAATGTGATTCGTCGCACTATAGCGCCTATCTTTTTAAAAAAGAATTTATAAAAGATATACCTCACCGGCAAGAGTACGGGGCGCTTGATGACAGGCAGTTTATTATTGAAGCTGCCATGAAACAACCCGCAACAGGTTATATACCATCACCAACTTTTGCCCACCGTACCCATTCAAAACATAGGTTGCAAAACACCTTGGGCTTGCAGGAGGACGCTAAGCATTTAGCCATGCTTAATATTTACAAAAGAGGCTTCGCTATTTTAGAAGAAAATGGCCTGCTAACACAACGCCATAAAAATGCTGCCTGCAATACCTTATGGCATTTGGCACATTGGGTAGCCAAAACCCATTTACGCGACGGAGAAAAAATTTATAATTGGGTTTATGAATTAAACCCGGGCTTTATGCCTCATGAAAATTTAGGTATTGCCCGGTTATACAAAAACATGGGCTTTGCAAATGCGGAAAAGTTTTTAAAATTGCGCCGAATATTTACCTGAATGCTTGCTAATAGTTCAAATCTAAAACGAATTATTTTAATCTGTTTATTCGGCATCGTACAATGTACTTAAACGAAAACTCCCAACTTAACCGTTACGATTGGGCGGCAAAAAAGATAAGTGAAATTGCGGACAACAATTTTAAAACAAAAGATATTTCGTTATTTGATATCGGATCGCGCGACAACATTTTAAAAAGCTATATTACTTTACCCCAGGTTAATTATAAAGCATTTGATTTAGAGCCTTTGGATATTTCGGCAGAAGAATGGGATATTGAGAAACCCTTTCCATACGCCTATGCCAAGGCTCAAATTATTACTATGCTCGATATAGTGGAGCATCTTAACAACCCATGGATTTGCATGCAAAACGTTGCCCGCACTATCATGCCGGGTGGCTATCTTATATTAACTACCCCAAACCCGGCCTGGAGTAATAGTAGGGTTGATATGTTAAAAAGCGGGTATTTAAGTTGTTTCGGTCAATCAGATCTTGATCTTAATCATCATGTGTTTACGCCATGGCCACATATAATAAACAGGCTGATTACTGATTCGGGGTTTGAAATTATTGAATACAGTACGCTTGACGGGAAAACAAAAATTTTTGATAAAAATCTTAAAGGATTAACCATACCAATAAAATTAGTTTTCAGGATAGTGAAAAAAATACTTGAATTTAAAGATCCTGCTTCAATTGGGATGAGTTATGGAATAATTGCGAAGCGAATTGACTAAGCCCATTAATATATTTTATGAGGAGCCAGATCCCGACCGCTGGTTTAAATATGACCACTATCTGCGTAAGCTAATACGCCGCATTGTAAGGGGCAGGCACCGGCCGGGCGGCGTTATGATGATTGCCATTAACCTGATGAAAGGCCTTGATAAAATTGGGGTGCCCTACCGGTTTAATGATTACAGATACATAAAAAAGCACCCCGGGGAGATAGCTTGTATTATTGGTAAGCCACAGGTGCTATTCGAAAAAAAATGGACTAATCCGGTTATCCTTGGGGCGGGTATTTACTCGCACCCAATTGAATGTCCGGATCTTTTTGAACGCTATCCAAATGTAAAGCGTTTCCTTGTGCCCGGCGAGTGGATGAAGGAGATGTGCAAGCCTTATTATGGCGATAAGGTGATGTCGTGGCCAACGGGAATAGATACTCATCAATGGCATCCGTTTGGGGGTGAAAAGCCGTTTGATTTTTTGATATATGATAAAATACGCTGGGACCATCAAAAACAACAAATCGATTTGATTGATCCATTGATCCGTACACTTGATAAGCAAAACCTTACTTATCAAGTTATTAAATACGGCAACTACACCCATGCCGAATTAATGGAGAAACTCAAAGTTTCAAAAGCAGTGATATTTATTTGCGAGCATGAAACACAGGGGTTCGCATATCAGCAAATATTAGCTACCGGTACGCCTATATTGGCCTGGGACAGGGGTGGTTACTGGCAGGACGCTTATTATTATCCGGATAAAGTACAATACCAACCCGTTAGCTCAGTACCTTACTGGGACGAACGCTGCGGGTTAAAGTTTAGTGATGCAAATGACTTTAAAAATGTATTACCTTCCTTTTTAAACAACCTGGACAAATTTGAACCCAGGGACTATATCATGGAAAACCTTACGCTTGAAATATGCGCAGAGAAGTATCTACAAATTTACCGGGATATTGAAACACAACTATAGTTTATCATCAATTTCACTTAAACAAAACTTTCTAAAACAGGTATGCTCCCCTTTAACAAAGCTTATATAACAGGAGATGAGGTAACTTATATAAACCATGCAATGCAAAGCGGCAAAATTGCCGGGGATGGTTATTACACCAAAGCCTGTGAGCATTTTTTTGAGGAAAAATACAATTTTAAGAAAGCGCTGTTAACGTCTTCATGTACAGATGCATTAGAGTTAGCTGCCCTATTGATAAATATCAAAAGCGGCGACGAGGTACTAATGCCGTCGTATGGTTTCTCTTCAACAGCAAATGCCTTTATATTAAGGGGCGCTAAAATTGTTTTTGCTGATAGTGGCCGGGATAATCCCAACATTGATTTGTCTCAAATTGAAGCTTTAATAACACCTTTAACAAAAGCAATTGTGGTTGTGCATTATGGCGGAATAGCATGCGATATGCACGAATTAAAAAAATTGACCGACAGGTATAAAATTATTTTAATTGAAGATGCCGCGCAAGCCATTGATTGTTTTTATAAAAACCGGCCGCTTGGCAGCTTTGGGCATTTGGCGGTATTTTCATTTCATGAAACCAAAAATATAACCTGCGGCGAAGGCGGTTTATTAGTTATTAATGATAAAAAATTTATTAAACGAGCAGAGATCATCAGGGAAAAAGGCACCAACCGCCCTGCATTTATCCGGAAAGAAGTTGAGGAATATAACTGGGTTGATATAGGATCTTCGTTTTTACCTTCGGATATTACAGCTGCCTATTTATATGCACAGTTAAATAAATTAGATATTATCCAAGCTAAAAGGCGCCAGCTATGGGAGCAATATAATAAAGCGTTTTATGATCTTGATAAACAAAACATTATTAAAACGCCTTATATACCTGCGCATAGGATACATAACGGACATGTGTTTTATATTATTTGTAAATCGGCTCAAACAAGGGATATGTATATCAATTATATGCTGCTAAACGGTGTACAAACCAAATCACATTATATTACTTTGCACGATAGCCCGTTTTATAAAAAAATCCACGGAAAAAGAATTCTACCCATTGCAAAAGTTTATCAGCTTAGGTTGGTAAGGTTGCCGATTTTTTTTGACATGGAAGAGAGCGATATCAATAAAGTAATTACCTTAACCCATAAATTTTTTTTAGAAGAAAGCAATGCCGGATAACTTATATATAAGCTGATGAGGATACTATTGGTTATGGATCCATTTATCCCGGTACCGCCTGAAAATTATGGGGGTATTGAACGTATTGTATTTGATATAGCTACGCAATATGTAAAAATGGGCCATAGGGTAACTCTTGTTGCCGGCCCCAACTCACAATCGCCCGACCGTCTTATCACTTATGGTAAAAATGGCCCGCTAACCCCTAATTTAAATTTAAGCCATCTTAAGCAGGTATATTCCATACTAAAAAATGAAATAAACGACCATGATGTTATCCATAATTTTGGCCGGCTGGCCTTTTTAACTCCTTTTTTTAAGAATGAAATACCTAAAGTACAATCATATCTGCGTTGGGTAAGCCGTTTTAATATTGTTAGGGCCGACCTGTTAAAACCAGTTAACTTAACTTATACAGCCGTTTCTGACGCTATTAAAAATACGGGAATAACCCGCAAAAGCACCTGGAATACCGTGTATAATTGTGCCCCAATTGATCAGTTTACCTACAAACCAGATACAAGCCCTAATAGCTACCTAACGTTTATAGGGCGCTTTGAAAAATGCAAAGGCCTGCACAATGCTATTAAAGTGGCAAAACTCACTAACAGGCAATTAATAATAGCCGGTTTTATTTCGCATATCCCGAGCGAAAAACGCTATTATGAAAATGAAATTAAACCACATATTGACGGCGTACAAATAAAATGGATAGGCGAAGTAAATAATGCGCAAAGAAATGAATTGTTGCGTAATGCAAGCGCCCTGTTAACCCCTGTAGAATGGCTTGAACCATTCCCGGTAATTATACCCGAATCGTATGCATGCGGCACACCTGTACTTGGTTTTGCAAAAGGTGGCGTACCCGAAGGTATAGAACATGGCGTAACGGGTTACATTAGTACAACTGTGGCAGAGATGGCAGATGACGTGCATAAAATTGATATGTTAAGCAGGGCGGCCTGTAGGGCAAAGGCCGAAAATGAATATAGCGCCGAAAAAATAGCCGAAAATTATTTTAGATTATATAAACCAAAAGTACACTTTCATAACCCCCTTAAAATGAAAATACTGTTGATTATGGACCCTGGGATACCTGTCCCGCCTCCTTTATATGGCGGGCACGAGCGTTTAGTGAGTTCTTTTGCTAATGAATATAAACGTTTAGGATATGACGTTACACTGCTTGCCGGGCCCGATTCAGTTTCACATGATAAAACAGTAACTTTTGGCATTAACAACTTAAAACGCTCGCAGCTACAAAAAGACAAAGAGATTTTTTTTGTGTGGAGATATTTACGGAAAAACAAATTTGACCTTATTCATAATTTTGGCAGGTTAGCTTATTTACTGCCTGTTTTAAATTCCGACGCAAAAAAAATAATGACCTACGGCCGCAAAGTTACCCCTTTTGGTATCAGAGTGATGAACATGTTGCCCAACAAAAACATGATATATACTGCCTGCAGCAACTATTGTGTGGCAACGGGTAATATAGCCGGTATATGGAAAACCGTTTATAACGCTATTGATTTTACACAATATAGCTTAAATGAAGCAATAGATAAAAAGGACGCCCCTTTAATTTTTTTAGGCCGGTTAGACAAAATAAAGGGTGTACACACCGCAATTAAAGTAGCTAAAGCCACCGGCAACACTTTGCTTATTGGCGGCAATATTTCTCATACTGTAGATAACTACCAGTATTTTAAAAATGAAGTAGAACCCTTAATTGATGGCAACCAGGTAAAATATCTGGGGCCGTTAAACGATGAACAAAAAAATAGTTATTTAGGGCGTGCAAAAGCGCTGTTGTTCCCGATTGAATGGGAAGAACCATTTGGCATGGTGATGATTGAAGCTATGGCTTGCGGCACCCCTGTTATTGCTTTTAAAAGAGGGGCAGTACCTGAAGTTATTGATGAAAACATTAACGGTTTTATAGCAGGCACAGAAAATGAAATGATTGAAAAAGTATCGCAATTAGGGAATATAGATAGAAAAACTTGCAGGCGAACAGCCGAAAACAGGTTTGATGTTAAAGTAATTGCCCATACTTACCTTAATTTATTTAATGAAGGGTAAACATGTCGTTATGCTCTCTTCGGGCCAGCCGTCACTTAACCCACGGTTAGTAAAAGAGGCTGATGCTCTTAGCGACGCCGGATATCAAGTAACCGTAATTTACGCCTACTGGAATAACTGGGGGACATTGCATGATGAACGATTGCTGACTGCAAAAAACTGGAAGGCCATACGCGCCGGCGGCGACCCTCAACAAAAGCCGTTGACCTATTTTGTAAGCAGGTTAATTCATAAAACATGCAAATTTATTCAACAAAAAAGCGGAAACTTTACCCGTTTTACTGATCTTGCAGTTGCGCGAAGCAGTTATTATTTGATAAAAGAAGCAAAAAAAACCAAGGCCGATCTATACATCGGGCATAACCTCGGCGCCTTACCTGCAGTGATAGCAGCAGCAAAAAAGCATAACGCAAAATGCGGATTTGATACAGAAGATTTCCATCGTAATGAAGTAAGCGATGATACAGGCTCATTTAATTATAAAATTGCTAAATACCTTGAAGATAAATACCTGCCCCTTGTTGATTATATAACCGCTTCAAGCCCACTTATAGCTGAAAAATATTCAGAATTGTATAACCGTAAGGTAACCCCGGTTTTAAATGTATTCCCAAAAACAATAATCCCCATTATTATTAATAATAACGACAGCCCGTTAAAGCTTTTTTGGTTCTCACAAACCATAGGCCCCAACCGCGGCCTGGAAACGCTAATTGAGGCCGTTGGATTATTACAAACACCAATTGAAATGCATTTGCTTGGACAACCTGTAGATGGTTATAAATTACAACTTTCGCAATTAGCTGAAATGGGAAGAATAACAAATCTCAAGATATTTTTTTATGAACCGGTTGAAGCCGATAAAGTATTTCAATTCGCATCAAAATTTGATATCGGAATAGCTTCAGAAACCAACGTTTGTTTAAACAGGGAAATTTCGCTCACCAATAAAATATTCACTTATATACAAAGCGGGCTTGCGGTTGCAGCAAGTAACACCTTGGCACAAAATGAATTATTACAACAATACCCGCAAACCGGCAAAATATATACTGATGCCAGGGAATTATCAGCCATTTTAAAACGATATGATGCTGACAGGAAATTATTGTTTGAAACTAAAAATGAAGCATTTAAAATTGGTCAAACCCAATTAAACTGGGAAAAAGAGCATGAAAAAATTTTGCATGTTATTGAAACCACGTTAGCACATCTGCCAAAAAAATGAAAAATACAACGGCAAATAAGTGGTTTTATGGTGTTGACAGCATAAGGTTTGCACTGGCGTTTATTGTGATGCTGTCGCATTTTGATAATTTGTATGCAGCAGCCCTTAAACATTCATCACATTTACTGGCCAGGTATGCCGGGTATTTCCTGGCCAACGCTTTTGACGGTACATCAGCTGTAATTGCTTTTTTTATTATTTCGGGCTTTGTAATTCATTATCCCAATAAAAACGGCATCCCTAATTTAGCAGCTTTTTGGATCAGGAGGTTTCTGCGGATATTGATCCCATTGGCTATAATACTACTTATCGGAACAAAATTTGGCCACCCTGAAAAAACAGTGGTTTGGAGCCTGTACTGCGAGCTGATCTATTACGCGCTATATCCGTTTCTTGCTATGATCGCCATAAACTGGAAAACTAAATTTATCATCGCCTACATCGCCGCTGGTGCAGCTATTTGCATTTTTGCCCGATATGATATTGTGGCGTTATTTAAGCAAACAAATATCAATTATAGCGGCTATTACTGGCAGTTAAACTGGTTTTTAACCTGGTTAATTGGCTTACCCTGTTGGTTATTGGGTGTATTAATTGCCGAAAAAACAGACAAGTTGAAACAGGTCTCTTTTAAATCCGTAATGCTCTATCGGGTGTTGGTTTATATGATCAGTTGTTTTTGCTGTATCGGCAAATTTCATTTGCATATCAGCTATATTTTATCCATGAATATTTTCGCATTGCTACTTTATAAATGGATACAAACAGAAATTGTTTATTACAAACATCATGAGCCAAACCGTTTGTTGGAAAAAATGGGGAAGTTTTCCTACTCGTTGTATTTATGCCACCCATTGTTATATGTAATTTTAGGTTTATTTATAACCTACAATTTGGTTACATACCCAATTTTCATTTTGCTCACAATTATGCTTTCTTACTGCTTTTATTTAACTGTCGAAAAACCTGCTCATATAATTGCCCGCAAAATTAATAGCAAGTACAACCCATCTGTTTAATTGAAACGTTTACTGATTATTTCCCCTTATTTCCCCCCTGCAAACACTGCTGATATGCAGCGCATACGCATGAGTTTACCTTATTTTGCAGCGAATGGCTGGGATGCACAAGTGGTAACCGTTGACGTAAAATACACTGATGCTCCGCAGGATGAATTGCTGATGGAAAGTATCCCCGCAGATATTAAAATACACCGGGTAAAGGCCCTTAATAAAAAAACAACTTCGTTAATTGGGTTAGGCAGCATTGCTCTGCGGTCATTACCCTATTATCGCAAAAAAGTAAATGCCCTGCTAAAACAGGAAAAGTTTGACCTTATCTATTTTTCAACCACTCAATTCCAGGTATGTGTTTTGGGGGCCTATTGGAAAAAACGTTTTAACATCCCCTATGTAATTGACATGCAGGACCCCTGGTATTCTACCCATTACAAGCTAAAGCCAAAAAGTGAACGGCCGTCTAAATATTGGTTTGCCTATTCGCTACATAAATACATGGAACCTATAGCTATAAAACAGGCCGATGGGTTGATCAGTGTTTCTGATAATTATATTATTGATTTAAAAGAAAGGTACCCGGTAATAAAAGATATACCAGCCGCTACTATAACATTTGGCGCGTTTAAACCCGACATTAAAATAGCTACTGAAAACGAAGACAAATTTAGTTCGCTACTGAAAACCGGGTTTAAAAATATAGTTTATATAGGCCGCGGCGGCACAGACATGCATAAAGCGCTGGCACCGGTTTTTGAGGCATTAAAAAAAGGGCTTACCAACCAGCCAGAATTATTTAGCCTGCTAAAATTTTATTTCATCGGCACCAGCTATGCCCCGGCAGGTACAGGGATTCCCACCATACTACCTTTAGCTAAGCAATACGGAGTTGAGAGTAATGTTGTGGAGATCACCAACCGTATAAGTTATTATCATACCTTATTAACCTTACGGCAAGCTGATGCCCTACTTATTCCCGGCTCGGATGATCCTAAATACACAGCGTCAAAAATTTATCCTTACCTGCTCGTACAAAAGCCATTAGTTGCCATATTCCACCAAAAAAGCAATGCGGTTGAAACATTAAATGAATGTGTCGCTAACGCCCTGGTTTTAACGTTTAATGATAGTGAAGAAACCACACGCTTAACAACCCCCTTGTATCAATTATTTACAGATTGGGGTAACGGCCTTTTTAAACCTGTTAGGCTTTTGGCAAGTTTTGAAAAGTATAGCGCTAAAAATCTTACCGCTAAACAAACCGAACTGTTTACCCATGCTATAAAACACTTTGAAGCAGTAAATCCGCATGCTTAACAGATGATAAAGCTGGCCATTATTACCACGCACCCCATTCAATACTATGCACCGGTATTTAGGCTGCTGCATGAACGCCATCAAATAGATATTAAAGTTTTTTACAGCTGGGGCGAGGCTGCTTTAAACAACTATGACCCCGGTTTTGGCAAAACCATTACCTGGGATATTCCCTTATTGGAAGGTTACCCTTATGAATGGGTACGCAATATAGCTCCTGCACCAGGTTCGCATCATTTTAAAGGAATTGTTAATCCGGATTTAGTTAACCGGATAAACATTTATAAGCCGGAGGCAATATTGGTTATTGGTTGGGCTTATCATAGCCATTTAAAAGTTATCAGGTATTTTAAAAATAAGATCCCGGTATTGTTTCGCGGCGATTCAACTTTGATCGATGAAAAAGGTGGTTTAAAATCAATGGCCAGGTCGCTTTTCTTAAAATGGGTTTACAATCCTATTGACTATGCCTTTTATAACGGGGTAAATAATAAGGCCTATTTTAAAAAATATGGATTAACCGAATCACAATTAATTTTTGCGCCTCATGCTATTGACAATGAAAGGTTTGGCTTAGACAGAACCGATGAGGCATTATTATTAAAACAAAGCTTAGGTTTAGCAGAAACAGATATGCTTGTACTATTTGCGGGTAAACTGGAAGATAAAAAAGATCCCGGTTTATTATTGGATGCTTTTATAGCTTTAAACAATCCAAAAACCCATCTGCTTTTAGTAGGCAATGGTACCTTAGGAAGCCAGTTAAAATTGAAAGCTAAGCCTTACCCTAACATCCATTTTATTGATTTTCAAAATCAAAGTTATATGCCGGTTATATATCAGGCTTGCGATTTGTTTTGCCTGCCGTCAAAAGGACCGGCCGAAACATGGGGTTTGGCTATTAACGAAGCAATGGCTTGTGCAAAACCAATCTTGGTATCGGATAAAGTGGGGGCTGCTGCCAACCTGGTTAAACCGGGTGTTAACGGCGCAATATTTAAGGCAGGCTCGCTAACAGATATGATGAATAATTTAACCCAGTTAATAAAGGGTGGCAAAAACCAACTAATAAAAATGGGCGGGCATTCAAAAGAGTTAATAAAAGATTGGAACTTTGAAGCACAGGCAAAAGCCATTGAAGCAGCTATCACCAACAATATTTTCACAAAAAAATGAACGACAAACAACCCATACAGAAATATATAATACTTTATATTCCATGGCTGTTGTCGCTATTATTTCAATCAGATCCTGTTTTGTCCTATTCCATCGCATGGCTGGGGTCAGGGTTAATTTTTTTTCTTAGTTTAAGCGGTCGGGTAAGGCCAATACCTACCGACCGAACCCTGTCTGAGCAATTAATGCGCCCTATGTTTTTGGTACAGGTAATATTTGCCGGTTATATGTCATTCAGTTCAATTTTTTATTTCCTTAACCTGTTTGGCTACCAGGATTTTCAAAAGATAGACAGTTCTTTTTTTATAATTAATCAACAAAAAGTTGAGTTAACCGCACTTTGCCAGCGTTATTATGTATTAGGGCATGCAGCTTTTGTTACCGGCATGGCAGTTTTTATGAAATATCCGGTTAAACAAAAATATTATGTCGAAAAGGAAAAACTGGCAAAGCTGTTGTATATTTTAGCATTTGTAATGCTACCCTTATCTCTATTATTTTTAGAAATTCCGGGCCTTACGCAATTTTATTATCAATTGAGCTCATTAAGTTTTGTAGCAGGTACGTTGGCCCTCGCGTTTGCAATACCGCTCAAAAAACCAATGACCACCTTAATATGTGCTGCTTTATACTTTTTCAATTTTTACCAGGCGCTTACTTCAGGTTTTAAAGAACCTATAATTGTTAGTGTTTTAATATTGGGAATATTTTTATATCCTAACTACAAAAAACTGGTCACTTTAATTTTTGTCCCGATACTATTGGCATTATTTATTTTACTTCCCACCTATAATCGAATTTTTCGCGAAAACAATTGGGGAAATGATGTTGATGCTGATGCTGCTTATAAAATTGCGTTAGATGCTACAATTGAAGCCCGGCAATCTGGTGAAGATAGCAACTGGGGCTTTTTAGTTTATAGGTTAAGCGAAGTGGATATGTTTACGCTATTTGTACAGGCCACACCGCAATATATTGACTTTTATGGTTTTAAATTGCTTAATCAATCGGCAATAGTTCTTGTTCCGCGTATATTTTGGCCATCAAAACCAAGCACCGAAGAGTTGGTGATGGAACGTGTTTATGATGCCGGCGTAATAGGACGAGGATCAAATGTTTCTGCTAAACCGGCCTTTATAGTTGACTGTTACCTTTCAGGCGGCATATTCGGCATTTTCATAGGGCTGTTTATATACGGGGCTATTGTGCAATTAATTTCACTTAAAGCCGAAGAGTTATTTGGCGGGTATATTTTGGGCACTGCCCTCATATTTACCGGTTTGTTTCAGATTTTTTGGCGTGGTTTAAGTTTTGAATTTTTGATCAACTCTGTTTTTTGGAGTTATATAAGCATGTTAATGCTATCCAAAATATTAAGAATAACAGGTATATTAAAACCAATTTGAAAGTTTTACATATCAACGCGTCATATAAACCGGCTTTTGTATATGGCGGCCCAACTATGTCGGTTTCGATGCTATGCGAGCAATTGGTTAAAGCCGGTGTTGAAGTAACCGTATTTACTACTACCGCAAATGGGGCAAAGGAGCTGCCCGTAATTACAGGTAAGTTGGTAAATATAGATGGTGTAAGCGTAATATATTTTAAACGCATTACTAAAGATCATACCCATTTGTCCCCGGCGCTATTGAGAAGGCTATGGCACGAGGCGCGAGATTTTGACTTAATACATATACATGCCTGGTGGAACCTGGTTTCGGTACTGGCCTGCCTGGTAGCTGTATTACGTAAAGTGCCTGTTATAATTTCACCTCGAGGTACTTTAAGTGGTTACTCGTTTTCAAATAACAACATCGTTGTAAAGCGAATTATTCATGCTTTTTTAGGAAAATATTTACTTAAAAAATGCCACGTTCATGTAACTTCCCAACGTGAGCAAGCAGCTGTACTTAATGTTATTACGCCCAAAAGCATATCCATTATACCAAACCTGGTTAAATTACCCATTCAAAAAAAATTGGCAGAAGTTGATGAAGCAACTTATTTAAGGCTGATTTTCTTTTCGAGAATAGAGGCAAAAAAAGGGCTGGATGTATTGATTAATGCATTGCCTATGGTAACCGTTCCGTACACCCTTACAATTGCGGGCGACGGCGATGATGATTATATCAATTATTTAAAACAGATAGTAACTGATAACCAGGTTGCTGATAAAATTACCTGGGCCGGTTTCCGTACCGAAGATAAGTTTGACTTGCTTAGGGCGCATGATCTGTTTGTATTACCATCGTACGATGAAAACTTTGGAAATTCGGTAATTGAAAGCCTTGCCGAAGGTACTGCCGTTTTGGTAAGCCAAAATGTAGGTTTATCGGGCTATGTTACACAAAACAACCTGGGCTGGGTATGTGAAAGTGATATTAACTCTATTAGCGCGGCTATAAATAACATTGGCAGTAATTGTAAAAATGACTTAACCCGCATCAGGGAACAAGCCCCTGTAGTTATTTATAAAGATTTTGACCCGGATAATTTAATACAACAATATTTAACCCGGTATAACCAAATTATTTAATATGGCTGATTATAAAGATTACGGTTACTCAAATAGCAATATAACCCATGCTTTTAAGTATTTACAACAGCCACTGCTTGAACTTTTAAATCAATCAGAAAACAAATGTATTTTAGATTTGGGTTGCGGTAATGGCTATTTTGTTAATCATTTAATTTCATTGGGCTACAATGCTTACGGAACCGATGCTTCAGATGAAGGTATTGCTATTGCCCGCAAAACAAACCCGGGCCGGTTTTTCGTACAAGACCTGTCAACCGGAAAGTTACCGCCGGAATTACAAAATTTAAAATTCGATACAATTATATCTACCGAGGTAATTGAGCATTTATATGACCCGGAAGGCTTTATTAATTTTTGCAAACAGGCATTGAATAACAATGGCGAAATCATCCTATCTACCCCCTATCATGGCTATTTTAAAAACCTTATTTTAAGTATTTTTAATAAGTGGGATGCCCATTTAGAACCAACCTGGCATGGCGGGCATATCAAATTCTGGTCGAGGGCCACTTTAAGCCAATTGTTAACTACTGCCGGTTTTACAGTTACGGCGTTTAAAGGTTGTGGCAGGTTTCCTTACTTTTGGAAATCAATGATCATTAAAGCCAGACTATCTTGAACAGCCAGTTTTCATTTATCGTTATTACTTTTAATGAAGAGGTGCACCTTAGACGGCTGCTTGACTCCATTAATGGCCTTGATGCGCCCTTATTTGTATTAGACTCGGGAAGTACTGATAGTACACTGATGATAGCTGAAGAATTTGGCGCTACCATCTTGCAAAACCCATTTGTAAATCATCCCAAACAATGGGATCATGCCTTAACGAATTTTAACATCCAAACACCCTGGGTAATTTGCCTTGATGCCGACCAGGTTGTTACCATCCAATTGAAACAACGCCTTTTAACCTTTAATGATGAAGATAACCGGGATTTGAATGGCATTTATTTTAACCGCAAAAACTACTTTAAAGGCAAATGGATAAAATATGGCGGTTACTACCCGTTTTATATGCTTAAAATGTTCCGTTATAGCATTGGATATTCTGATCTGAGTGAAAATATGGATCATCGTTTTATTGCGTCAGGTAAAACCGTGGTTTGGAAGGATGGCATTATATTGGAAGAAAACCTCAAAGAAAACGACATTAGTTTTTGGGTAGATAAACATAACCGGTACAGCGACCTGGTAGCCATAGAGGAAGTAGAACGAATGCAATTGCTACGATCGCAAACCATTAGACCAAATTTTTGGGGCACGCCCTATGAGCGGACAGCCTGGCTAAAAAACTTATGGTGGCAATTACCACGGCATTTGAGGCCTGCGCTTTATTTTATTTACCGCATTTTTTTTAGATTGGGGATATTAGATGGCCCAACAGGTATCACGTTCCATTTTTTACAAGGGTTTTGGTTTAGGCTGGTAGTTGATATGAAAATAGATGAAATACTTAAACAACAAAAAAGTGAAGCAGCAAAATAGCCCTGTAAAGTTCGCCGTTTTATTCATTACCTTGTTTTTGATATTCTATTATTTCAATATATTGTTTTTCAGGATCACTACTCCGGGCGACCATTATAATGCTTTTTTAGCCACTCATTTAAATTATATACAAGGTTTAAGATGGATATTGCTTTGTAGTACCGCTCAACTGCTTAAATTATTTGGTTTTAGCGCCATTTTTAATAACTATGAGTTATTGGTTGCAGGCCATGGCGCCATACAGGTAGTTTACACCTGTTTAGGTTTGGGTGTATTAAGTTTCTTTACCGCGTTTGTTATTGCCTATCCCAAGCCTCTCAAATCAAAGATTATTGTATTAATTATTGGTGTTTTAGGCATCGAGTTTTTAAATGTAATACGTTTTATGTTACTTGCCCTGTATGGAAATAAACACATAATTGACCACCATACAATTTTTAATATAATAATTTATGTAATTATTTCTGCCGGATTGTATTTTTGGATCAGGCAAGATATTACCGTAAACAACAGGAATGAAACAAACTAACCTTTCATTATACAATAATTCGCCTTATCATCCGGGGGGCAATGCCTTTAAGAGGGTTTTATGGTATTATGTAAACATCCTGTTTTTTAAATCGGGCTTGTTTCCTTTTTATGGCATAAAAAACTTCCTGCTAAGGTTATTTGGGGCAAAAATTGGTAAACAGGTTGAAATTAAACCTTGCGTAAACATAAAATATCCATGGCACCTTATTATTGGCAACGAGGTTTGGATTGGAGAAAACGTTTGGATAGATAACCTTGTGCCTGTTATTATAGGTAATAATGTATGCATTTCGCAGGGTGCTACCCTGCTTACGGGCAACCATAATTATAAAAAAGACACTTTCGACCTCATAACCGGCAGCATAATTTTAGAAGATGGCGTATGGATTGGCGCCTGCGCAATTGTAAATAATGGCATAACCGCCGCCAGCCACGCCGTACTCGCAGGAGGTTCGGTAGCCACCAAAAACCTGGATGCTTACAGTATTTACCAGGGCAACCCAGCCATTAAAACACGTGTGCGTATTATAGAATAACCTGGATATTTAAAAATGCCGTTCCTAAAATCAAGTTCGTTTAAAATAATATTATTGATCCTTACCATACTCGTTTTTGCCGCGGGTATAATTGTATTTTTTATTCCGCCCTCCATTTTTCCCGATCCAAGCTGGGGGTTCCAGGTAATGCGGTCAATGCAGCTGGGTGGTGGCTTTAATTTGATAATTGGCCCCGACCCGGCAGATATTTCAAAAAACCTCGCTTCGTTTTTATCGTGGTGGTCGCCGGGGCAATATCTTGTGCCCTATTTATTCAAATTAGTTTTTGGTGTAAACACAGGCCAGGCATCAGCTCTAACTGTTGCTGTTTGTAATTTATCAGGGCTGGCAGGGTTTTATTGCTTTTTCAAAAAAATTGGGTTTACCAAACTCATAGCAGCAATAAGCCTGGTATTTATTATTTGCCAGCAAGCCTTTTGGATTCCTTACGCTTTTTATAATGGCGGCGAAACATTGCTTTTTGCGTTTGAGGGATGGTTTTTGTACGGTTGTGTTGCTTTGACAAAACCCGGTTTAAAGCTTATTGCTTTTGTGCTAATTTCTGGTTGGGTGGGCTTTATTTGCAAATCATCCTTTATGTGGATATATGCCTCAGGTTTATTATGCTTGTGGATACGTTTAGCTGCTACCCAAACCAACCTGTTGGGCTGGATAAAAAAGGGGTTATGGCTAGGTGTGCCAGCAGTGTTGTCGCTGGGAACCATTTATATGCTATACCTTTCAAAAGGCGAAAACCCGGCATCAATGTCGGGCGGGTTTAAACTCACATTTGAAGCATTTAGCTTTCCTGTAGCATCCCCGCTACTTGCAGGTTTCTCTGTTGACGATATGTTAAAAGGGTTGATATTTCATACCGATGGACAAGGATTTACACCTGCTACAATACTTATTATACTGGTGCTACTCGTTATTTTGAGTTTATTGCTTGTAGTAGCTATACTGCGTTATGTACCCAACAATAATTACCGTTTATTTATAGTAGCTTTTTATGGCGTATCTGTTTTGTTTTTTGGATATTCCTTTTTACGGCAGGCAGTTATATCGTACGAGGGAAGGCATTTTAGGTTAATAGGCATACTGGTAGTGCCCGGATTAATTTACCTGGTTTCCCATAGCAAATTGCCATACCGTGTTGTTTTTTTAGCAGTATGTATGGTAATAGCTTTTAATAGCTGTAAGTATATCTCCTTAATTTATAAAGTAAATAACGGCGGTGCGCATGGTATTACAGGTATATCCCAGCAATTTATTGACCAGCAATCATTAAACTATATAATGACTACAGACAGGCAAAAAACTAATGTAATATTTGCCTTTATAAGCGCCGATATTGGTTTAGAGATACAGCATAACCGCATTATCACTATTAACTCTTATTATGAGGGCATTGAGGATGATATAGTGCCATACCTGGGCCATGCAGGGCCTATTTATATGGTACTGCCTGTAAGTTACACAGGTAAAAAAGCGACCGCTATGTGCCAGTATTTTCCCGGATATAAGAATTTCACAGCAACACCGCTCAGTAGTAAAAGCTACGTATTATATACCGCTCAATAATTATTTATTGATCTCGGTCCACAGCAGATCCTTTAGTTCGGGAATATTTTTTTGAGCTACGGAGGATATAAAAACCGAAGGAATATCAGCCGGTAATTCCTTCTTCATTTCAGCAAGCAATTCATCATCCAGCATATCCGATTTTGTGATAGCCAATACACGGGGTTTGTGCATCAGTTCGGGGTTATACTCGTTTAGTTCCTGCAGCAATATCCGGTATTCTTCTTTTATGGTACGGGTAGTATCCGCAGGCACCATAAACAACAGCACCGAGTTACGTTCAATATGCCTCAAAAACCGGATACCCAATCCCTTGCCCTGCGATGCGCCTTCAATAATGCCCGGAATGTCGGCCATTACAAATGAACGCCCGTTGCGGTAAGCTACTATGCCCAAATTGGGCACCAGCGTAGTAAAAGCATAATCAGCAATCTCGGGCTTTGCTGCAGAAACTACCGATAACAAGGTTGACTTCCCGGCATTCGGGAATCCTACCAAACCAACATCAGCTAATAATTTCAGTTCAAGTACGTTCCACACTTCCTGGCCATCTTCGCCGGGTTGCGAAAATCGTGGGGTTTGCTTGGTAGCAGTTTTAAAATGCCAGTTGCCTAATCCTCCCCTGCCGCCGGGTGTTAATATTTTAGTTTCGCCGTCGTGGTTTATCTCAAACAGTATCTCCCCTGTTTCGGCATCCCTGGCAATAGTTCCCAATGGAACTTCCAATATCTCATCCCTGCCGGTTTTGCCTGTGCTTGTTGAGCTTCCGCCCGGATCGCCGTCGCCGGCTATAACGTGTTTACGAAATTTAAGGTGCAACAAAGTCCATAACTGGGCATTCCCTTTTACAATAACATGGCCGCCACGACCGCCATCACCACCATCGGGGCCACCGGTAGCTGTAAATTTATCGCGATGTAAATGCGATGACCCTGCCCCTCCGTGACCAGAACGGCAGCATATCTTTACATAATCAACGAAGTTTGAACCTTGGGACATTTTTTTATTTCGAATTTCGAATGTTCGATTTCGAATTTATTGTTCAGTAAATAAAACTCCGAAATTGAAAATTCGAAATTCGAAATCCTTTAGTGGGTATCTATAACAGCAACGATCGAGTCAAATATTTCGTGGATCGAGCCAATGCCGCTTATGCTTGTAAATTTATGTTGAGCTTTATAAAAGCCTGCCACCGGGGCAGTTTTATCATTGTATTCTTTTATGCGCCTTCGTATAACTTCAGGGTTGGCATCATCAGGCCTGCCCGAACCTTTGCCTCTTAATAATAAACGATGCTCTAATTCGTCATCATTTACCTCAAGCGCTATCATGACAGTTATGGAAGATTCGTCTTTCGATTCTAACAGATTATCCAATGCTTCGGCTTGCGCCACAGTACGCGGGAAACCGTCAAAAATAAACCCTTCTGCATCCCGGTTGGCATCCAGCTTATTGCTTATCATGCCAATTACCACTTCATCCGGCACTAAGCTACCGGCATCCATTAGCTTTTTTGCCTCTAACCCAAGTTTGGTACCTTGTATTATCTCATTACGCAACAAGTCGCCTGTTGATAAATGAATCAAACCATATTTTTCAATAAGATGTTGCGATTGAGTACCTTTTCCTGCGCCCGGAGGGCCAAATAACACTAAGTTTAGCATGCAGATTTCAAATTAAAAGCCTTTCAGTACAATACAGAAAGGCTTAATTTTTTTTGTGCACTTGAAGGGAGTCGAACCCCTAACCTCCTGATCCGTAGTCAGGTGCTCTATCCAATTGAGCTACAAGTGCATTATTCCATTCGCGTTAGTTATAAGCACAAGTGCCTTTTTTAACGGACTGCAAAAATAGGATTTCTTTTCAATCTCCCGTAAAAAAAATGAAATTACTTCACTTTTGCTGCAATTGCATCAAAGTTGGGCAAATCTGTAGCTACTTCCAGCACTTCGGCATAGCTGATATTTTGATCTTCATCAATTACAAAGGCCGCACGTTTTGCAACACCTTTTAATCCCAGCACAAATTGCTCGTATATAGTACCATAAGCGGTTGAAACTTCTTTGTTAAAATCAGAAAGCAGTTCAAACTGGTAATTATTTACCTCTTTGTACTTAGCCAGCGTAAAAGGCGAATCGACAGATATGCCTAATATAACAGCGTTGAGTCCATCATAATAACCAAAGTTATCGCGCATTGTACATAGCTGGGTAGTGCAGGTACCTGTAAACGCAAACGGGAAAAAGTGGATAACCACTTTTCTGCCTTTAAAATCGGCTAATGAAACTTCTTTTAATGCTGATGATACTAAAGTGAATTGTGGAGCGGGCTGGCCTATAGTTAATGACATATTTCCTTTTTTTTACAAAGGAAGAATAATTACGCGAAAGTATATGGTGGGGTGTATAATTGGTAAGTCAATTTTGGGGTTGACTTGATTGATATCGCAATTTGCGATATCAAAAAGGTTTTATTATTTAATGTTTGTTAATGAATAAATTAATTAACATCTTGAGGTCGCAAATTGCAACTTCAAGATCGGATATATTAAATCTTAACCTAAAAATAGGCCTAAACAATGACTGAAAAAACACTAATTCCTGATGAAATTGTAATGAATAAGATATTTTATATCAGGGATCAAAAGGTTATGTTAGACGTTGACTTAGCAGAATTATACGGAGTTGAAACCAGGGTATTAAATCAAGCTGTAAGCAGGAACACTAACAGATTTCCATCTGATTTCATGTTCCAGCTTACCGAAAATGAATGGTTCAACTTGAAATCACAATTTGTGATATCAAGTTGGGGAGGTCGCAGACACCCGCCTTATGCTTTTACTGAACATGGGGTATTAATGCTTTCAAGTGTTTTAAATAGCAAACAGGCAATTCAGGTCAATATACAAGTTATGCGAATATTCACCCGTATCCGCCAAATGTTAATAGATAATACCGAATTACGACTGGATATAGAAAAGATCAAAACCAAACTGGACAACCAGGATAAAAATATGGAGATCGTATTTCGTTACCTCGACGAATTATTGGAGAAAAAGACCGAACCAAAATCAAGAAAAAGGATCGGTTATAAATCAGACAATCTGTAAGCAAAACCTACCCTTTATATTATATCCAAATTACTGTTATAATTAATAATTCTTTACCTCACTTGCTAATCCAAATAGTTATCATTTACTTTGCACTACAAAGTACTTTTAATAATGACAGCACCTATAAAAAGGAAATTAACCCGTCGTATCCGCATTTGTATATGGATAATCATCATCGGGTTAGCCATAAGCGGCATTACCGCCTTCCCTATCGAAACTGAACTGGCCTTTATTGTTCAGCACCGGTCAGCGCATCATACTTTAATGAACGACTGGCTTATGAAGGTTTACCAGGCTATAAAATCAGCAAATCACACCTACCCCTTTTTAAGCTACGGCACAGATTGGCTTGCCTTTGCACATTTGATGTTGGCAGTACTGTTTATCGGCCCGTTAAAAGACCCGGTTAAAAATAGTTGGGTTATTCAGTTCGGTATCATTGCTGCGGTGATGATATTCCCGCTGGCTTTTATAGCGGGCGGCATTAGGGATATACCGCTTTTTTGGCGGCTGATAGATTGTTCTTTCGGGATAGTGGCATTAATTGTGTTGGTGCCTTGTTATAGGTGGATTGTTCGCCTCACCAAAGCATCTACCGTGTGTGCAGATGTTTAATTTTCTCCTTCCGTCTATGCGCGAAGCGGAGAAAGGGTGGTCAAGCGATTTGGCGATAACCGGGTGAGTCCTCGCCGAGCGGCATTTGTTCCAATGCATTGTCGGCGATCACTCACCCCGACGACGCTACGCTGGTCGGCCCTCTACCGTAAACGGTAAAGAGGGCAGGAACGTTTTTTTAATAAAAGATGCGTACACTCGGTAGCTTCAACCGATAAGGGGCTCAAATTAAGGTTATAATGAAATATTTTGTAAGTGAAGATTCTATAGTACGAAAAATATGGGGCAGGGCAGATACTACCCTTTTTATTTTTGCCGGTTCGGCAGCTGAGTTTGCTTTGAATAAGGCGGTAGATTGGCTGTACTTTACCGGTCGTTTACCTGCTGATCCGCTGGGCAGGCTGTTTTCGACCGTAACCTACGCGCGGCAGATCATATTTGCTGATGAAGTGGCCGCGTTAAAGGCCATTGATAAAATTACAGCCATACACCAGGGTGTTGAAAAAAGCCGTGGTGCCCAAATACCTGATTGGGCTTACCGCGATGTATTGTTCCTGCTGATTGATTATTCTATCCGCTCGTTCGAGTTGCTTGATAGAAAACTGGCCTATACCGAGAAAGCAGAAGTATTTGAGGTATTTTACCGTGTTGGCCAACGGATGCAACTGGCAGGCTTACCAACAAATTTTACTGAATGGAAACAAATGCGCCAAACACATCTGCAACAAAACCTGGTATGCAGCGAGTTTACTATCGACCTCTATCGCCAATACAAAAAACACCTCGGGCCGTTAAGGTTTATTATTTTAAAGCAGGTACAATTGCGGCTTTGCCCCACCAGGGTTAGCGGTTTACTTAAATTAGGGAAAACCGGGTGGCTCATGCCCATATTAACCATTTATAAATTACTGTGCCGGTTAAAAATAGAAAGTGTTTTTAGGAATACTTTGTTGCCTGCTGCTTATAGGGTTGAGATAAAGAGGTTGGATAGGCAGTGATAATTGTTATGTGAAACAATAAGCATTTGATTACACTTATTATACCGATATCTTAGCCTCATGAAAGCCATCATCATAACCCACCCCGGCGACCCGGAAGTTTTACAAATAACCGACAGGCCGCAGCCGGCATACGCAGCCAATGAAGTATTGGTACATGTTATGGCGGCCGGGGTTAACCGGCCGGATGTATCGCAGCGCAAGGGCAACTATCCGCCGCCTGCCGGTGCGCCGCAGGATATACCGGGCCTGGAGATTGCAGGTATAATTACCAAAACAGGCGCTGACGTTACCCGGTGGAAGATTGGCGACAAAATTTGCGCCTTAGTTTGGGGAGGCGGCTATGCCGAGTATTGCAATGTCCCCGAAGGGCAATGCCTGCCGGTGCCGGGCAATATGACCTTTATTGAAGCGGCATCCCTGCCCGAGACCTTTTTTACGGTATGGAGCAATGTGTTCGACCGTGGCAAGTTGCAACCGGGCGAAAGCTTATTAGTTCACGGTGGATCGAGCGGTATTGGGGTGGCGGCTATACAAATGGCAAAAGCTATGGGCAGCATCGTATATGTTACCGCCGGAAGCGATGAAAAATGCAGGTTTTGCGAAAGCCTGGGCGCTGCCAAAGCCATCAACTACAAAACCGAAAACTTTGCAGATAGCATAAAAGAATTAACCGGCAACCGCGGCGTTGATGTTATTTTAGATATGATAGGCGGTGATTATACAGCGGGTAACCTACAGTCGCTGGCTGATGATGGCCGGTTGGTAATGATCAATATGATGAAGGGAAAAGACGTGGCTGTTGACCTTGCGCAAATTATGCGTAAAAGGTTGACCATAACAGGCTCGGCATTACGCTCGAGGGATGTTGAATTTAAAAGCCGGATAGCGCGCAACCTCGAAAAAAGTATTTGGCCGCTGCTGGCATCGGGGCAAATAAAAGCTATTGTACATGCGGTATTCCCTTCTGCCCGGGTGGCCGAAGCGCACCGGTTAATGGAGAGCAGCGCGCATATTGGCAAAATTGTGCTATCATTTGAGTCAATGTAGAGACGCAACATCTTGCGTCTAATGGGTAATATTATATCACATATAAGCAAGATTTTACTCTTGATATATAAGATTGTAAGAGACGCAAAATATTGCGTCTCTACGGGTATAATAATATGTTAAAAAAATCTTACTTTAATATTTTAATATTAAGACGGAAACCTTAACTTTGCGCCCTGAAATAGCGGATATAAGTTTCACCTATTTTTTAATATTTTTTTAAATATACCAGGTTATATATGCCAAACATTGGAAAAATTTCCCGGATCATTGGTCCGGTAGTTGACGTTAGCTTTGCTGACGATGCCACGCTTCCCCGAATTTATAACGCGTTAGAGATCACTAAGGAAAATGGCCAAAAGATCGTTTTAGAGGTTCAGCAGCACTTAGGTGAAGACCGTGTTCGTGCGGTTGCGATGGACTCTACCGACGGTTTATTTCGCGGAATGAGCGTAGTTGATTTAGGTTCGGCTATTAAAATGCCGGTTGGTGATAATATCAAAGGCCGCGTATTTAACGTGGTTGGTGATGCTATTGACGGTATCCCTAACTTAGACAAAACTAATGGTCGCCCAATTCACAATACCCCTCCCCGTTTCGAGGACCTGACAACCGAAGCTGAAATACTATTTACAGGTATTAAAGTTATCGACTTATTAGAGCCTTATGTAAAAGGTGGTAAAATTGGTTTGTTTGGTGGTGCCGGTGTAGGTAAAACAGTATTGATACAAGAACTGATCAACAACATCGCGAAAGCTTACGACGGTTTATCCGTATTTGCCGGTGTTGGCGAGCGTACACGTGAAGGTAATGACCTTTTGCGCGAGATGCTTGAATCAGGCATTATAAAATATGGCGATGCGTTTATGCATTCGATGGAAGAAGGCGGCTGGGACCTGTCAAAGGTTGACCAGGCAGCTTTAAAAGAATCAAAAGCAACATTCGTATTCGGCCAAATGAACGAGCCTCCTGGTGCACGTGCACGTGTTGCGCTTTCGGGCTTAACTATCGCCGAGTATTTCCGCGATGGCGACAGCGAAGGTAAAGGCCGTGATATATTGTTCTTTATCGACAATATCTTCCGCTTTACACAAGCCGGTTCAGAAGTATCAGCGTTGCTTGGCCGTATGCCATCAGCGGTAGGTTACCAGCCAACCCTGGCTACCGAAATGGGTATGATGCAGGAACGTATCACTTCAACAAAACGTGGTTCGATCACCTCTGTACAGGCCGTTTACGTACCTGCGGATGACTTGACCGACCCTGCTCCTGCTACAACATTTGCCCACTTAGATGCAACAACCGTACTTTCGCGTAAAATTGCCGAGTTAGGTATCTATCCTGCGGTTGACCCATTGGATTCAACTTCAAGAATATTAAGCCCGACCATTTTAGGCGACGAGCATTACAATACCGCTCAACGCGTAAAAGAAACTTTGCAACGTTATAAAGAACTACAGGATATCATCGCCATTTTGGGTATGGATGAGCTTTCTGAAGAAGATAAATTAGTGGTATCGCGCGCACGTCGTGTACAGCGTTTCCTTTCACAACCATTCCACGTTGCCGAGCAGTTTACCGGCTTAAAAGGTGTTTTGGTTGATATCAAAGAAACCATTAAAGGTTTCAACATGATCATGGATGGTGAAGTTGATGAATACCCCGAAGCAGCATTTAACCTTGTAGGCAGCATTGAAGAAGCTATCGAAAAAGGTAAAAAATTATTAGAAGAAGCGAATGCTTAAATAGATATGAGTATTGAGATTTGAGATTTGAGATTAGGGACTTTCTGTCTCACATCTCAGATCTCACATCTCACATCTAAACAAACAAAATGACATTAGAAATTCTTACTCCCGATAAAAAGATTTACGAAGGCGAGGCTACCTCAGTTACGCTTCCGGGCACTATGGGATTTTTTGAGATATTGAACCACCACGCGCCTATCATCTCTACTTTAGAAGACGGAAAGCTAACCGTACGCGGCAGCGGCAGTGGCAAAGAAGACGTTTATATGATACATGGCGGTGTTGTTGAAGCTTCAAACAACAAAGTGGTAGTACTTGCCGAAGGTATTACACAACGATAATTTTTTTTTGATTTTTTTTAGCCCGGGCAGGTAACTGTTCCGGGCTTTTTTGTGGGGCTTGCCGCCCTCCACTACGTCATTGCGAACGAGGAACGAGTGTGGCAATCTCTACACATGC
>JABDBT010000009.1 GCA_013288465.1 Bacteroidota bacterium
TGATGTAACAGAACAGGATATTCAAAATATAAAAGACCCCGAAAACTGGATATTACAGCAAAAAGTAAACTACGAACCCGTTGTAGCAGCGCCCGACGGCGGCGTAAAAGTGGAGATCCGCCTACTGTATTTATGGCCCGATGGCGATGCAAAACCCACTTTGGCTATTAACCTGGCAAGGCTTAGCCGCGGCAAAATGATAGGCGTTAGGTATAATAAAGATTTTGACTGGGTGGGCGGCACCATAGCTTTTATGCACAAACAGCAATAAAGGCATTTTAGTTTATCCTTGCCCTATAGGTGTTCGGAAGATTTTGTTTTGCAGATATAAATTCCCCTCTTGAGAGAGTAATAGCCCATGAATAGACAGTGGCAAGAATTTAAAAAGCAGGGGCTCGTGCGATTCCCTCCCCTGGGAGGGGCAGGGAGGGGTTTCGCGAAAATGCATAGCGGACTAAATCCCTACCCACCACTTCACAGGCAGCCGCACCCTTCCCGACGAAAGGAGTTTTAGCGGCTATCCTTATTCTTCCGAACATCTATAGTATTATCACAAACAATGACCAAAGGCTGTAAATTGGGAGGTAATTGGATTGTAAGAATACCTATTGTATCTTAGCTTCCATCATACATCTTGAAATCAATATCAATGAAAGTCAAACCTTATCTTCTTACAACTCTATTTTTGATTATCGTTGGCCAAGCGCATGCTCAAATTAACAGCGATATGCAGGCAATGCATATGATAAAGAATTTTTATACAGCTTATAGTTCATTAAATTTTAAATCTGGGGATGGAAATAAATTAGACTCGTTGATAGACAAATACCTTACACCGGACGAAGGAAAAAAAGTAAAAGAAGGGTATCACAGGGGGCATGACATAATGACGAACGATAGTGGGATTAATCATAAGTCATTAGAAACTATGGTAATTAAAACGATAAGTGATAGCAAGACACTAAACATAGAAACTGGGAAAGAAGAGATAATTAAGGGGGTGAAAGATGCATATGAAGTCTCATATGTTAATGGATTTAAACCATATAGTAATGGCGTTCAAGTTGGAACAGGCCCCCTAATTGACATTCTCGTCGTAAAATACAAAGGTGTTTTAAAAATTTCATGCGTAGCTAATGGACTAACTAATGGTTTACAATATAATGGCACCCATAACGAATAAAAAGATAGTGCCAGAAGTAAAATAGCTAACCTCTCCCAGCCCTCTTTGCCGGGTAGCGGTACAGAGGGCGACCCAGCTAAACGGCGGTCGGGTGAGTCATCGCCGATAACCCCCAACCTGGCGCGAATCCGCGTCGGCCGCAGCGGAGGCTACTCGTGCACCGCTGGACCGGTAAAACGGACTACCTATAGTGTAGAGATTGCCACGCTATCGCTCGCAATGACGCGTACTTTAGGAGTAGCTTCAGATAAACCGTCAGTAGATAAGCTTCGGGCGAAATCAGGCAGAACAATGGTGGCCTATGAGCGTTGGGAGGGCATAGCAATATTTTGCAGAAGCATGGGCTACGAGCGGAACATAGTGCAGGGCAAACTGTTGCAGCCCCGGTTCTGCCTGATTTTCAGCGCATAAGGCCAGTGCGGCAAAGAAGCCTTTCTACTGACTTGATCTTTGGTTACTTTCTATCTAAGAGAAAGTAACTCGGCCCCCGCGGCCAAGAGCGGGCGAAATGCTCTCGTTTACAACAAAATACTGTTCGAAGAGACATGCATGCCGCAGAAACCGACAAAGGCACACGCGGCACGTGCGCCAGCGATGGGCAAAGACGCGTAGATTAGGAGTAGCTTTAGATAAACCCAACGCTGGCACACGGCGAAAATTTTCATATCCCGTAAACTTTATACTATTTTGCCTGTCTATACGTATATATGATTATCTTAAAAATTGTATTAAATTTGTGACGATGAATATCCAGGCTATAATAATTTTAATTCTCTTCGTGGCGGCGCTATTTTATGTTTGCAGGCTTGTTTACAGGAATTTGTTTGCAAAAAAAAGCTGTGGCGGAAATTGTAAATGTGGCGTTGATTTTTCAGGCATTGAGCCGGATAAGGCACATAAATAACCAATTACCATTTATTGAACTTTCATACTAAAATAATTTTACCCTAAAAATTAATTTAACTTAATGGCCGATAAGCAGGTTTTTCAAGCTGACACGCCCGGTAGGTGGAACCGGTTTAAATGGCTTAGCCGCATATTATTAATTGTACTTGCCGGCAGTGTGGTTGGCGCTGCTATTACCATTACTTCAAAACAGTACCCCAGTTTACCCAACCTAAACCCGGCCCCTCAAAAACTTACTAAAGAGCAGCTCGACCAGTTAAAAAAATCAACCAAATACAAGGATTTTACGATCAAAAAAGCGCAGATAGAAGAGCTTGTAATAGCAAGGCGCAAGCACCAGCTTAAACACCCCAATAATAAAGATCGTATAAATGCCGGCTTTTACCGGCCCTGGGAAGCCCAGGCTTACACCTCATTAAAAAACCATATTGCCCGTTTGGATATGGTGGTGACCGAAGGCTTTTCTATTATGCCCAAGTCAGATACGGTTATCGCTAAAATTGACACCGGCCTGTTGCATCTTAACCGCACTTATAAAAAACCAGTTATCGTTTCCATTTCAAACTATGTTAATGTTAATAATGCTAACGGCTTTTTTGATACCAACGACATTGACCGCATTATTAAAAATAAAAAACTGCGCGCTACGTTCATCAACAGTATTATTACCCAGCTCGACCGATATAAAAAATATAACTTCCAGGGCATAAATCTCGATTTTGATAATATCAAAGACAGGAACGCGCCCAACTATATAACGTTTGAAAAGGAAATTTATGCCGCCCTGCACCCGCTCCATTACCTGGTTACCCAAAACGTATCGCCTGATGATGAACAGTTTAACCTGGAGATGCTGCAGAACTATAATGACTTTTTGTTCATTATGGCTATTGATCAGCATAGCGATGGCAGCAACGCCGGCGACCTGTCAAACCAGCATTGGGTTGAACAGATTTTAGATAACGTATGTACCAGGATACCCAGCGAAAAAGTAATTTTAACTATTGCCGCCGGCGGTTATGACTGGGCCGAAAACACCGTGGGCCACCCTATTGGCTATCAGCAGGCTATTAGTACCGCGCAGCAAAATGGCAGCAAGATCATTTTCGACCCTTTATCGGCCAACCTCCATTTTAATTATACCGGGCAGGATGACGACCTTGACCATACCATTTATTTTACCGACGCGGCCACTAACTTTAACATTATCCGCATGGCGGATGATTGGGCAACGGGCGGCGTAGCCTTATGGCGCCTGGGTGCCGAGGACCCACGTTTGTGGACCTTCTTCCAGAAAAACCTTTCTATCGACTCGTTAAGAAAAACCAATATTGATATAAAGCGGTTAGATACCGTGGGTTTAAATAATGATATCTCGTATGATGGTAATGGCGAGGTGCTCGACTTAATGACCGCGCCAAATGCCGGTAAAATTGATGTTAAGCTTGATACCACCAGCTATGTGATAACTAATCAAACTTACATTGTTTTGCCTACCAAGTACGTAATTAAAAAATACGGTTACGCGCCGGGCAAAATAGTGTTGACTTTTGATGATGGCCCCGACCCTGAATTTACACCCAAGATATTAGATATATTAAAGCGCGAAAAAGTGCCCGCGGCATTTTTTGTGGTAGGCTCAATGGCCGAAAAAAACATACAGATACTGCGGCGCGAGTATGAAGAAGGTTATGAAATTGGTAACCATACTTTCTTTCACCCGGATATTTCAACCATAAGCATCAAGCGGGTAATATTAGAGCTTAATGCAACGCGTAAGCTCATCGAATCGGTTACCGGCCGAAGCACCATTTTGTTCAGGGCGCCGTTTAACGCGGATTCAGAACCACAAACTTTAGCCGAGGTTATCCCGGTTGCCGAAAGCCGCCACCAAAGCTATATCACCATAGGCGAATCTATCGATCCGTGGGATTGGCAGCCCGGCGTAACTGCCGATAGTATTATTGCCCGCACCATAAGGCAAAAAGATAACGGTTCCATGTTATTATTACATGATGCCGGTGGCGATACCCGCGAAGAAACCGTAAAGGCGTTGCCCGAAATTATACATTACTTTAAATCGCACGGCTATAAATTTACCACCATAGCCGATGTTTTAGGCAAAACCAAGGCCGAGCTGATGCCGCCCATTAAAAACGACGGCGGTATTATGGGCACATTATATGATATATTTATCCAGAGCTATTTTTATGGCAATTACTTCCTGCTGTATTTATTCCTTTCGGCTATTTTCCTGGCAATTGGGCGTGTGGTATTAATAGGTGTGCTGGCCGTTAGGCAATATGCTGACGATAAAAAGTTAAACCGCGAAATTGTTCCTGCGGATAGCCTTCCGCCGGTAAGCATTATTGTGCCGGCCTACAATGAAGAAATTACGGTTATAAAAACCATAAACAGTTTATTAAAAACGGCGTACCCTAAGTTCGAGATCATTTTTGTTGATGATGGGTCGAAAGATAAAACTTACCAAATGGTAAATGATGCTTTTGGCAATAACCCGTTAGTTATGGTATTAACCAAACCAAATGGCGGTAAAGCATCCGCGTTAAATTTTGGTATTACCCACGCGCAAAATGATTTTGTAGTTTGTATTGATGCCGATACCCAGTTAAAAGACGACGCGGTTTATCATTTAATGACCTATTTTACAGATGCCGAAATTGGCGCTGTTGCCGGCACCGTTAAGGTAGGTAACGAGAACAATTTGATCACCTTATGGCAGTCAATTGAATATATCACCGCCCAAAATATGGACAGGCGTGCTTTTGACCTCATCAACAGCATAACCGTTGTGCCTGGGGCCATTGGGGCTTTCCGTAAATCGGCGGTGTTTAAGGCCGGGGGCTTTACGCTTGATACTTTGGCCGAAGATTGCGACTTAACCATGCGTATATTAAAGCAAGGCTATATTATAAAAAACAGTGCCGAAGCCATAGCCTATACCGAAGCGCCCGAAACGCTGGACATGCTGCTGAAACAGCGGTTTAGGTGGAGTTTTGGCGTAATACAAAGCTTCTGGAAAAACCGCAGCGCGTTGTTTAATAAAAAGTATAAGTTTTTTGGGATGGTGGGTATGCCTAATATCCTCATTTTCCAGATCGTTCTGCCCTTGTTTTCGCCGCTGGCCGATCTGATGATGGTAATAGGCTTATTTGGCGATAAACCCGGTAGAATTATAACCTACTATGTAGCGTTTGTACTGATCGATTTCCTGGTAGCCATTATTGCTTTCTGGATGGAAAAAGAAGACTACAAAAAATTGGTCTATATCATTCCACAACGTTTTATATGGCGCCAGCTTATGTATTATATTTTGTTTAAATCTGTACGTAAAGCTATGAAAGGCGAACTAAACGCCTGGGGTGTTATTAAACGTACCGGCAATGTAAACATGAAGGAAACGGTTGTGACAGGTAAGTAGTCAGTTTGCAGTAGGCAGTTAGCAGTTTGCTTAAGTTAATAGCCCGTCTTTAGGGGATCGACCGGCGTGGCGTGTCTGCGATAACTATCAGGATCGCCAATTTTTTCAACTTAATGGCCCATCGGGCCTACCCCTTTGTAGAATCAACAATACCATTTTTTGCGCCTTAGGCGTTACCCTCCGCGAAGATAATTCGCCCGCCAAAAACGAACAACAAACCGTCCGTTTTTGATACATACACCAAACAAAATAAGTCATAAATAACTGATAAATAGATTCTTATATCAATGGCATAGTATTTTCAAGCTCATGAGTAAAAATGGTGTTTGTGAGATTGTGCCATTAGAATTGCTAACCGCCGATACCAATGAACAATTGAACTAATGAACCAATGATACTATAACCCCATGATCAAAAACCATCTTAAAATTGCATGGCGCAACCTGGTGAAAAACAAAGCGCACTCAACAATCAATATTGTTGGCTTATCTATTGGTATGGCCGTAGCCATGCTTATCGGTTTATGGATATGGGACGAGCTTTCTTTTGATAAATACCATCAAAACTATAACCGTATTGCACAGGTATGGCAAAACGTAACCAACAACGGCGAGGTACAAACCTGGCAAACTGTCCCCTACCCGCTGGCTGATGAACTGCGCAAAACTTATGGCAACGATTTTAAATATGTGGTGATGACGGCAGGTATGGGCAACCACATACTAGCCGTGGGCGACAAAAAGCTAACCCGCAACGGCGGTTTCATGGAACCGCAGGGACCTGATATGCTCACCCTTAAAATGCTTAAAGGCACACGCAATGGGTTAAAAGACCCCTCATCTGTTTTAATATCCCAATCAACCGCCACAGCTTATTTTGGCGATGCCGACCCGATAGACAAAACAATGAAAATTGATAACCAGCTAAGTGTAAAAGTATCAGGCGTGTACCAGGACCTACCCCAAAATTCAACGTTGGCCGATGTTGGTTTTATAGCTACCTGGCAAATGTATTATAATAACACCGGCTGGGTAAAAACAGCTGCCGACCCATGGAGGCCCAATGCTTTCCAGCTATTGGTGCAATTGGCCGACAATGCCGATATGGACAGGATATCATTAAAAATAAAGGATGTAAAGCTTCATAAAGTAAGCGCCGCACTCGCCAAAAAGAAACCAGCGCTTTTTTTGCTCCCTATGAGCAAATGGCATTTATACAGCGAATTTAAAAATGGCAAAAATATTGGCGGGCGTATCCAATACGTTTGGCTGTTTGGTATAATAGGGTTATTTGTTTTAATACTGGCCTGCATTAATTTCATGAACCTGAGTACCGCCCGGTCCGAAAAACGGGCCAAAGAGGTGGGTATCCGCAAAGCTGTTGGTTCGTTACGCAGCCAGCTTATTTACCAGTTTTTTAGCGAGTCGTTGTTATGTGTGATGGTTGCTTTTGCCATCGCGTTAGTATTGGTGCAGTTAAGCCTGCCTTCTTTTAATGAAATTGCCGATAAAAAAATAGGCATTCTTTGGGGCAGCCCGCTTTTCTGGCTAATGAGTGTTGGCTTCAGTTTAATTACCGGGTTTATAGCAGGCAGCTATCCAGCGTTTTATTTATCCTCGTTTCAGCCGGTTAAAGTATTAAAAGGCTCATTCAGGGTTGGGCGCCTGGCTGCTGTTCCGCGCAAGGTGCTGGTGGTGCTGCAATTTACCGTTTCGGTTACGTTGATCATTGGTACTATAGTTATTTTTAGGCAGATACAGTTTGCCAAAGACCGCCCTATCGGGTATGATAATAACGGGCTGGTTTCTGTACCCACGGTTACCGGCGATATTCATAAACACATTGATGTAATACAAAACGAACTGTTAAAAAGTGGCACTATCCTGTCATTGGCCGAAGCCGACGGGCCGCCAACCGGCTCTACCAGCAGCACCAGCGGCATTGAGTGGAGGGGCAAGGACCCTAACCTGAGTGTTGATTTTTTGCAAACCGGTGTATCCTACGATTATGGGAAAACCATTGGATGGAAATTTAAAGACGGACGTGATTTTTCGAGAGATTTTCTGACCGATTCTGCCGGGGTTGTTGTTAACGAAGCGGCGGTAAAATTTATGGAACTTAAAACCCCGGTAGGCGAAACCCTAAAGTGGTTTGGAAACCCGGTTAAGATCATCGGTGTAATTAACGATATGATAGTTGATTCGCCCTACGGACAGGTACGCCCTGCCCTCTTTTTTCTTTCAAAAGATGCAGGCGGCAGCGTATTGCTAAAAATAAACCCTAAAATGAGCGCGGGTACGGCAATTGGCAACCTCGAAACTATTTTTAAACAGTATAACCCGGCCCAGCCCTTTGAGTACAGCTTTGTTGACCAGCAGTACGCCAAAAAGTTTGGCGATGAACAACGCATTGGTAAACTGGCCGCTTTTTTTGCCGGTTTGGCCATCTTTATCAGCTGCCTGGGCTTGTTTGGCATGGCGTCATTTATGGCCGAGCAGCGTATTAAAGAAATTGGTGTACGTAAAGTATTGGGGGCATCGGTATTTAATTTATGGCGTTTGCTTTCTGTCGATTTTATTGGGCTTATCGTTCTATCCATACTGATAGCAACCCCCATCGCTTATTATCTAATGCGTAACTGGCTCGGGCATTTTGATTACCGGTCAACCATATCAGTTTGGACATTTATAATGACCGGCGTTGGGGCAATTATGATAACCTTGCTAACTGTAAGCTATCAATCAATAAAAGCGGCCCTGGCCAACCCTATAAAAAGTTTAAAAACGGAATGAGATATTAGTTAATTGGTGATTAGTGTTTTTGTGCGCTGGATGTCATGTATCTTTGCTGCTCTTTTAACAAAACACTAAAGTGAATATAAAACTAATACTCATTAATATTTCTTTCATCGGTTTTTATGCAATAAACGGCTTCGGACAAACCAACACCGACACGACGATAACTAAGTCGAAAGTCCCCGATCCGGTAACGTCGCCATTGTCAATGCCCGGAATGTCCGGCCCCCTTACTGTTAATCCCCGGCCCCTAAAGTTTGGGGATATTTATATATCGGGTGTTGCAAGTGGTTTGGTACAGCTTCAAAATGGTGTGTTTCGTGGTGATAAACCATTACAGTCGGACATTAGCAACAGCCAGGTTTTCATTCAGAAAATCGACGGTGTTGTGCAATTCTTTGTCGAGGTTGGGGCCTATTCCCTTCCCGATATTGGCGTTCCTTATTTACGTTCGGGCCTTGCTGCAAATGCATTTTATGGGGTACTTCCCCAGGGATATATAAAAATAGCCCCAACCAATAATTTCTCTGTTGAAGTTGGTAAACTTCCCTCATTTATAGGGGCCGAGCCTACATTTTCATTCGAAAACATGAACATTCAGCGCGGTTTATTATGGAACCAGGAAAACTCAGTGGATAGAGGCGTGCAATTAAATTATACAGCAGGCCCTTTGGCTTTTTCAATATCCTTGAACGATGGCTTTTATTCTAATAAATATAACTGGCTTTCGGGATCTCTTACTTATACGGTTAACGGCACCAATGCCCTTGCTCTGATCGGCGGCAGCAGTATGAATCGAACTAATATTTCATCTTTAGTAACGCCGCTATATCAAAATAACGAACAGGTTTACAATTTGATTTATACGCGTACTTCCGGCCCCTGGACAATTCAGCCCTACTTGCAATATACTTCCGTTCCCCCAATACCCTTGCTTAAAACAACACAGAGCGCAGCAACCTATAGCGCTGCTTTGTTAGCTAACTATTTGGTGCCCGGTTCGGGCTTTAGTTTACCCTTTCGCTTAGAGTACATTACCTCAACAGGAAGCCCCGCAAATGGCACACCCAACCTGATTTATGGCGCAGGCAGTAATGCATGGTCGGTTACGGTTACACCTACATACCAGTACAATGCGTTTTTTGTGCGCGGCGAGCTATCCTATGTTAAGGCGGGTAACATAGAAAAAGGATCAGCATTTGGCCCAACGGGCAACGAGGATACACAGAGCCGTGCGCTGATTGAATTAGGATTCCTTTTTTAAATTAATTGGTTGATGGGGTTGATTAAGTGAGTGGTTGATTGAGTTGGATTGTTCGATTAGTTTGCGGCTGCACTACTTAAGGGATATGTTGCCTATCTTGGTATCCCAATTAACTAATCTCTAATCTCTAATCAACTACCCCCGCTCAATTAAACAAACAGCATAAGCAACTACGCCTTCTTCGCGACCAATAAAGCCTAACTGCTCGTTAGTGGTGGCTTTAATAGATATATCGTCCTCATCAATACCGGCGGCTTTGGCAATATTTACTTTCATGGCCGGTATATGTGGGTTTATTTTAGGCGCTTCTAAGCATACCATGGCATCAATGTTGCCTATTACCCAATTCTTTTCTTTTAGCAATACTACTACGTGCTGCAATAACTTTAAACTGCTTATACCTTTCCAGCGTTCGTCGGTATTTGAAAAATGGAAGCCAATATCGCGTAAATTTGCCGCACCTAATAAAGCGTCGCAAATAGCATGTAACAGCACATCCGCATCTGAATGGCCGAATGCCCCGGCATGGTGTTCCAAATTTACACCGCCTAAAACAAATGGATGCTGCTCCTTTAACTGGTGAACATCAAACCCAAAACCTACCCTAATTTTTCCCATTTTTTATTTAGTGCTGCCAAAACTGGCCAATAAGCTTACCCTTATGGTATTTGCCAAAGGGCTGTTTTGCTGGCTTGCAGCGAGGTATGAAAAATCAAATTTAAACACATCATATTTCAACCCTACGCCCATGGTAACATATTGGCGGTTCCCCTGGTTGGGGTTTTCATAAAAATAACCGGCCCGCAGGTAAAATTGCTTATTGTAAACATATTCAATACCAAGCGAATAGGTGATCTCTTGCAATTCTTCCTTAAATCCGCCCGGTGCATCGGTAAACGACCCAAAAATACCCGCCGGTACAGATACATTATCATTAACACCCTTTGTGATCATTCCGGTAGAATCTCTTAAAGGTGGTGTTGGTACTAAAAGCTTATTCAGGTCGAGCGTTAAAGTTACCTGGTTAAGGTTATCAAGGTTCCAGGTATTTGCCGCGCCTATCTTTAAATTAGTAGGCAAAAAGTAAGGTGTTCCGCCTGTGGCGTAAGTAATTTTTGTGCCGATATTTGATATATCAGTACCAAAGGCAAAAACTGCGGGGACACCAAATTGCTCCACCGAAGTTTTATAGTATAATGATACATCTGCGGCAATAGCGTTACCAGCCTTTGTTTGCTGTGCCGAGCCTGTTGCAAATGACTCGTTCGACAGGTCAGAATGAATATAGCGACCGGTTAACCCTAATGAAAAATCATCCCCAAATTTACGGGCCAATGAAACATCAAGCGAATATTCACTGGGCCGGTACGTCCCCTGGTTATTTTGGCTGGCATCTACCAATTGTATCGAGCCCAGGTTAAAATACCGCAGCGAAGCGCCAAGTGTATTACGGTCGTCAATTTTATGCGCGTAACTTAAATAGGATAAGCTGATATCGGGCACTAAATGGCGTAGCCAGGGGCTATATGATAATGAAACCGCGTCCGGGTCCTCTAAAAAAGCAAGTTTTGATGGGTTCCAGAAATTTGCATTTACATCGGGCGAAAGGGCAACACCAGCATCGCCCATCGCCCCTGAACGTGAATCGGGCGAAATATTTAAAAACGGTACGGCGGTTGGTATGGAGGTTGAATTGCTCCCATTGGTATTGGTTTGCGCAACAGCCAATAAAGGCGATAAAAGTAATATATAAATAAAAGTAGCCTTAAAATAAGAAAACCTCATTGTCCAGTTTAGTTTTTTCAGTTGATAAAGATAAGCTAATTCTATTCTTTGTATTGTAACCTGCCAAATTTTTGGATAAAATACCCCTTGTTGAAACTATATTTATTGATTTTTCGTTCAAGTGTCAATAAAAGAAGCATTTTTGTAATTAAATCTATAACTGATTAAATTAGCTTTTAATATAATTTTTTTTAAATTTACCTCTATAATATTTTATGCGTAAAAATATGAAAATACTTTTTACTAATACTGCTTTGGTGCTGTTGAGTATGGGAACCCTGTTGAGCAGTTGTGGTAAGCACCAGCGTTCGGAAAAAACGGGTATAGCTTATAATGATAAGAACAACGGCGGCTATATAAAGTTTGCACAAACCCACCCTTCACCGGGGCCGGGCCTTGTAGCTATTGAAGGCGGAACATTTGTTTTGGGCGGCAGCGCCGACCAGGACGTTGCTTATGATTATAACAACGTTCGTTCGCGCAAAACCATTGCTTCGTTCTATATGGATGAAACAGAAGTTTCAAACCAGGACTGGCTTGATTATTTACATTGGATAAAAACCAATTTCCAGGATTACGAAACATACTACAACGCCCTGCCCGATACATTGGTTTGGCGCAGCCCGTTATCATACAACGAGCCTTACGTTGATAGTTACCTGCGTCACCCTGCTTTTGAAGACTACCCGGTAGTGGGTGTTTCATGGGACCAGGTACAGGATTACTGTACCTACCGTACCGATGTAACCAACGAAAATATTTTACAAAGCAAGGGTATGCTATTAACCGGCAAACAAAAAGCAAAAGGTCAAACCGCCAATGGCACGGCTGCTGCCGGTGCAACCGCAACCGGCACCTCGCCAACTACACCATTTAATACTGACATGTACCTGAACGGGCAATACAGGGGCCCCGGAGTTGATGGAAAAGGGATGAAAATAGACCTGAATGCCAAAGCTCCTGCACCCGGCACTACCGGTAATACTAAAGTTAGAAGGCCGGCTATAATGGAAGATGGTATTTTAAAACCGGCTTACCGTTTACCAACAGAAGCCGAATGGGAATATGCAGCTTTAGCTTTGGCGGGCAATACCCAGTTTGAAAACATCAATGACGGCAGGATATATCCATGGAATGGTTTGGGCGTACGCTCGCCTCAGAAAAAAACACGTGGTTTAATATTGGCCAACTTTAAACGCGGGCTTGGTGATAACGGTGGTGTTGGTGGTTACCTTAATGACAAGGCGTTAATTACCGCTCCGGTAAGGTCATACCAGCCAAATGATTTTGGTTTATACCAAATGGCAGGCAATGTTAACGAGTGGGTACAGGATACTTACCGTCAAACATCTTTTGAAGAAACTGATGATTTTAACCCTTTCCGTGGTAACCAGTTTACCAATAAACGTTTAGCCGACCCATCCAAAGGCCTTTACGCCAAAGATAAATTCGGTCGCCCTATTAATGACCCTGCTAAGAGCGGTAAAAAAATGACTTATGCCGAGCTGATGGCTTCGCAGCAAGCTCAGCAAGGTACTGCCGGCACACCTCCTGCGGGCGCTGTACCTAATACCGGCGGTATTACAGTTGGTAATGCACCGGTTAAAAGCCCATTAACAGGTAAACCATACAATCCTGATCAACGCGGCTTTGCCGATACAGTTAACTCATCATTATATGGCACAACTACTTTAGTTAACGACCACTCGAAGGTTTATAAAGGCGGTTCATGGAACGATATGGCTTATTGGTTAAACCCTGCAGCACGCCGCTTTATGAATGAGGATGATGCCAGTGCCGAAGTAGGTTTCCGTTGCGCTATGACCTTAGTTGGCGCACCTGAAATAAATACATCAGGCAAACCGCATTTTAGCGTAAAAGCAGCTAAGGCTTATAAACCGAAATAAAGAAACTGATCTTACTAATCACAAACAAAAAGAGCGGCTTTATTAACAGGGCCGCTCTTTTTTATGCGTGTCGTCATTGCGAGGAACGAAGCAATCTCTACAACAGACATTCAATATAAGTTAATATTGTTCTGAGATAAAATCGGCGGCTTTTTCTTTTCAACAAGCCTTTCAGAAGTTGATTAGCAAGTGTAGGGATTGCTTCGTTCCTCGCAATGACGGCTTTATTGTTTTTTCACCTTAACTAAACTGCAGCAACACCTGCCCTTTTTCCACTTTATCCCCCGGCTTTATTTTAACCGTTTTTACCGTAACATCATCCGGCGATTTGATAATATTTTCCATTTTCATGGCTTCCAGTATAAAAAGGTTGTCGCCCTTTTTTACTTCGGCGCCTTCGGTAACAAATACTTTTAAAACCAGCCCGGGCATTGGGGCTTTTAGCTCACTTATTTTGGTAGCATTTAAACTGCTTAACCCCAATTTTTCGAGCAGCAGGTCAAACTGGTCTTTAGCGGCAACGGTGTATATATTGTTATTAACCTTAATTTCGGCTGTTTTATCAGCCGGGTTAAAGCTTACCATCTCTACGTTGTAGGATTGCAGGTTATTAATAATATGCCAGGTAGTTGCGTTTAACTGTTTAACATCGGCATTTATTTTATGGTCATTTATAAACAGCCCTTCGGCAGTTTTATCCACGCTATAATCGTATTTATCGTTTACCTTTAGTTTATACATTGAGAGTAAATTGTTTGGACCGCTGATTTATTTGATGAAATGATTTCGCTGATAAAACTATTGTTGCGTTAATACATACTGAACTAAGTTAGCGCCCATTTTTAAGGCTTTTAAGCGTGTTTCCTGCGTATCGCCTGCGTAGGTACCAAAGTCTTCCCAGCCATTGCCCAAATCGCATTCGTAATCATAAAAACACACCAGTCGCCCCTTATATATTAACCCAAACCCCTGGGCACGTTTGCCATCATGCTCATGTACTTTGGGCAGCCCTGTTGGGAATTGATATTTTTGATGATATATTGGATAGTTGAGCGGCAGCTCCACAAAATCAAGCTCAGGGAAAACCTTCTTCATTTGCGGGCGGATAAATTGATCCAGCCCATAATTATCGCAAATATGCAAGAAGCCGCCGCCCGTTAAATATTTGCGCAGGTTACGCACTTCCGCGTCCGAGAAGATAACATTGCCATGCCCTGTCATAAAAACAAAAGGGTAGTTAAACAACTCGGCGCTGCCGGGTTCAACCACTTCATCATCGGGCTGGAAATTAGTTTTTAAATTATCATTGCAAAATTTGATAAGGTTTGGCAGCGCGGTGCGGTCGCCATACCAGTCGCCACCGCCGCTGTATTTTAATCGCCCCATTTTATAGCCGGGCACATTAAAACTGCTTAAGAAAAGCAGCGATATAAAAGCGGCGATATAAATTGATCTATGCATTAGCGGTTTAAAAAATTGATCTCAAAACAGGCTTCTAAAGCAGCCGTCTCCGTGCGTAAACGACTTTCACCTAAAGTTATTGCTTTAAATCCGTTTTGCAAAGCGCCATCAATTTCATTTGGGCTAAAATCACCTTCGGGGCCAATTAATATTAAATAGCGGCCCTGTTTTTGCAATTCGTTACTCAAATTTGTCTTTTCACCGTTGTCACAATGCGCTATAAACTTTTGCCCGTCAAATTGCTGCGCGATGAATTTATTGTAGGGCTGCGGCTCGTTTAAAACAGGATGATAAGCCTTTAATGATTGTTTAATAGCCGAGGTAATGATCTTATTTAAACGGTCGGTTTTAGCTTCCTTCCGTTCTGATCGCTGGCAAATGATCAATGATATTTCGTCGATACCAATTTCGGTGGCTTTCTCCAAAAACCATTCCAACCGCTCAATATTTTTTGTTGGGGCTATTGCTATGTGCAGATAATGATTGCGTTTATTAAACCCCGTTATCACGTTGGTTATTTGCAGTATGGTCCTTTTAGGATGAGCGTCTTTTATCTGAGCGGTATATAACCCTCCGCGACCGTCAATTAGTTGAACTTCGGCACCTATCTCTAACCTTAATACCCTGATACAGTGTTTGCTTTCCTCTTCGCTCAAAAAGTATTGCGGGTGCGTGGGTTCAATATCGGGCGTGTAAAAAAGTTGCATCTTTTTAGAATCAAGAGTCGGGAATCAAGAGTCAAGACAAAGAATTTTCGCTGATTTTTCAGTCTTGGTTCCCGGCTCTTGCTTCTTGGCTCTAATTAATGTAAATCTACAGCATCTTCTTCATTGATCAGCAACTCCAGTTTAACTGATTCAATGTTCTGATCTGATTTTTTCAATACGGTAATATTGTACCCGTTTGATTCCTTTTGTTCGCCTACGTCGGGTATTTTACCAAATATATCACCTAACCAGCCCGATACGGTGTCAAAGTCGCCGTCCTCGGGCAAATCATGCGGTAAATGGCTGTTTACATCATATATGGGTGCCAGTGCATTAACCACAAATTCGCGATCGTTTATTTTTTCAACTATCGGCTTTTCCTCATCATATTCATCCTGTATCTCGCCTACCAGCTCTTCAACAATATCTTCAAGCGTTACCATGCCCGCTGTACCGCCAAACTCGTCAGATACAATAGCTATCTGGATACGCTTTTGTTGCAGCTCGGCCATCAGGTCATTAATTTTTTTAGTTTCGGGCACAAAATATGGCTTGCGGATAATATCTTTTAAAATAATAGTTTCATTACGCGCCAGCAAGGGCAATATGTCTTTAGCGTGTACGATGCCCACTATTTTATCAATCACATCATCATAAACCGGTAACCTTGAGTAACCTTCGGTGATCAATATTTCTAATAACTCATCCCTGTCTGTAGTAATTTCAATGCCCGATATTTTGGTGCGCGGCACCATAATGTTTTTCACTACGCGCTCATTAAAATCAAATACATTTTGTATCAGTTCATGCTCGCTTGAATCAATTGCGCCTGTCTCTTTCCCTTGTTCCAGCAAAAACTGCAGTTCTTCCGAACTGTGGTGTGTTTCGCCCTGTACGGGTGTTATACCCAAAATTCTTAAAATAAAATTGGCAAACGCATTTAAAACCCAAATGATGGGCCTGAATACCACGAAAAATATCCGTAACGGGGCCGAGATAGCCAAAGCCATGCGTACAGAACTATGTATAGCCAATCGTTTAGGGGCTAATTCGCCAAAAACAATACTTAACACAGTAATTACCACAAATGCGCATACCCTGCATATATTTATGATAAGTACTGAAGTTATTTCGAAGCCAAATGTTTTAAATACATTCAGCATCACGTTAGTAAATACCCCTTCGCCTATTACACCCAAACCCAGCGACGCTATGGTTATGCCCAATTGTGTTGCAGCAAGATAGCCCGGTAAGTTTGCCATTATGCTGCGGGTAAGCCGGGCCACACGGCTGCCTGCTTTAACTTTCACTTCAATTTGTGAGCCACGCACACGAACCAGTGCAAATTCGGCGGCTACAAAAAACCCATTCAAAACAACCAGTAAAATGGTAAGGATAATGTAGTAACCGTTTATGTGAATATCAGGCTCCATTAATTATTTATTATATATGGGGAAAGTCGTCTGATACAGTTCCATGGCTTCCGTTATCACTTTATGCGCATAACGCTTGCCTAACAAATGTTCGATCGTTACGTTTTTGTCTTCCAGTTTCTTATAATCTTTAAAGAAACGGACGATCTCAGTCATCGCGTGCGGGGGCAGTTCATTAAGGTCATTGATATAATTTACCGACATATCGTTTTTGGCAACCGCAATTATCTTATCGTCCTGTTCGCCATTATCAACCATGTGCATTACCCCTATTACTTTTGCTTCAATTATCGACATCGGGAACACATCAATTGAACAAAGCACCAATATATCTAAAGGATCTTTGTCATCGCAATAAGTTTTGGGAATAAAACCATAATTAGCAGGGTACATTACCGATGAAAATAACACGCGGTCGAGCTTTAACAGCCCCGATTCTTTATCAATTTCATATTTGGCTTTTGAGCCTTTCGGAATTTCAATTATTGCGTTTACTGTTTCAGGAATATTATCACCCGGTGAAATCTGGTGCCAGGGATGTTGTGTACTCATTTAGTGTGTAATATAAAATTTATTATTCGTTAATGAACTTTTTCGCCTTTGATCACCCGTCTCTTCAGGAAAGCGATAATCAGCGGAATTGTTGTAATTAATATTAATCCAACAACAATATATTCAACATAGTTCTTCATTTGCGGATATCTTCGTCCCAAAAAAAAGCCGCCTAATGTAAAAATGCTTACCCAGGTAATGCTGCCAATTAAGTTGTATAAGGTAAACTTCTTAAAATCAACCTTAACAACACCCGCAAAGATAGGGGCAAAAGTTCTGATTATTGGGAAAAATCTGCCTAAAATCAATGCCATGCCTCCATATTTGGCATAAAACTCTTCGGCTACTACGATGTAACGCTTTTTAAAGAAGAATGAATCGGGCCGGTTAAATAACACGGGGCCTGTGCGGTAGCCAAACCAATAGCCGGTATAGTTGCCTAAAACACCGGCTGTTATGAGCGAAAGCACTAAAACTGCGGGTGACACATCGATCATTCCTGCCGAGCAAAGCAGGCCGGCCATAAAAAGCAGGTAGTCTCCCGGTAAAAAAAAACCGAAAAACAGGCCGGTTTCAGCAAAAACAACAATAAGCAAAAGATAGAACCCTCCCTTGCTTAAAATGGATTGAGCGTCCGTTAAATTTTGAAGGTGTTCCCAAAAATTTTCCATTCACTATATACGTAAAACTACAAATATTAAATCAATATCGTAGTTTATTAGTATAATATTAAATAAGATTTGATATAAGGGCAGGGAAAATACCGATGACGATAGTTGCTAAGGCAGAAATGCCTAAAACAAATTTATAATAACCCGGTACCACCACTTCGGTACTTTCGGCGCTGCGGAAATACATAGCTATAATAACCCTGAAATAATAGAAAATGCTTATTATGGCGTTTACAATGGCTATAACTACCAGCAATACCTGGTGCCCTGTCAACACATTGCTGAACATATAAAACTTACCTATAAAGCCTGCTGTAAGCGGTATGCCCGCCAATGATAGCATGGCTATGGATATTACCAGGGCCAGGAACGGATTTTTTGCTGAGAGGCCGTTAAAGCTGTCAAAACTATCGCTGCCCGATTGTTGCTGCACCAATATTAAGCCACCGAAGGCTATGATGGAAGCAATAGAATAAGCCGTAGCATAAACAAAAACCGCGTTGGCCGAGCCCGCGCCTATTACTATAACCGCAAACAATAAATAACCCGCATGCGAGATGCTTGAATAGGCCAGCATACGTTTAAAGCTTTGCTGGTACAGCGCGGTAATGTTGCCAATAAATAAAGTTATAACAGCAATTATAGCCAAAGTAGGTACCCAAAAAGTATTAAGCGGCACAAAACAGGTTGAAAACAAACGCAGGAAAGCGGCAAACCCGGCAGTTTTCACTGCGGTTGACATAAAAGCGGTAATCAGTGTAGGTGAACCTTCATATACATCAGGTGTCCAGAAATGAAATGGCGCTGCCCCTACTTTAAAACATAAGCCTACTATAATTGATACGATGCCTACATAAAATATAGGGTCAATATGCTGCGTTGTTAATGCATAGTCACGGATAACATCCAGGTGAAATGAGCCCGTGGCACCATATATTAAAGTAATACCAAACAGCAAAAACCCGGTTGAAAAGGCTCCCATTAAGAAATATTTTAATGCGGCTTCATTTGATGCAAAATCATTCTTTTTAATACCTGCCAGTATATACAGGCTCACCGACATAATTTCGATACCTATAAAAAGCATGGTTAAATTATAGTATGATACCATAACCACAATACCCGCCAGCGAAAATAAAATGATAGCGTAATACTCGGCAATATGGTTGCTTATTTTTTCAAAATACCCTTTTGATAATAACAGGATAAGTATAGTTGACGTAATAGTAATTGCTGAAAAGGCGATAGAGAAGTTATTAAAAAGCAGCATCCCATGAAAAGTGGGCTGGGCTACATCGGGCGTTGTCCATTGTGTAATGGCCAAACCTAACGCAATTATCAAGCCTATAATACTAACCGGCAATAATGCCTTTTTAGCTTTATATAAGCCTAAATAAAGCAGTACTATTGGTATTACAGATATAAGTATTATGGTATTCATTGATATATTTTAAATTTCTAAAACCTGGTTTTTATCTTTTACTTAATGGTACGCGGCGCCCGAATATAGTTTAACACTTATAGCATGTACTAATTCATTAATCGAGGCTTCAGATATATGTAATATAGGTTGCGGATATACCCCAATACCTATTATTAAAATACAAATTATTCCTAAAGCTAATTTCTCTGATCCGTGTATATCGGTAAATGTTGCCGTTAACGCGTTGGTTTCGCCCTGCATCACATTTTTATACATGCGCAGCATATAAACCGCACCAAATATGATGGTTAAACCCGCAATAGCGCCCAATATCATGTTTGCCTGGTAAACACCGTTGATCAGTAAAAACTCGCCGATAAATCCATTGGTTAATGGTAAGGCAACCGTGCCTAATACAATAATTAAAAATGTTAGGGCAAAATTAGGCGCTACTTTAGCTATGCCGCCTAATTGTCTAATATCGCGTGTATTTAAACGGCTGCTGATAATATCCCATATAAAGAAAATACCAACAATATTTATACCGTGGCTGATCATCTGTATCATGGCGCCTTGTAACCCACGGGTAGTGAATGAAAATATACCCGCCGCTATAAGGCCAACGTGAGCTATTGACGAATAGGCAACTAACCTCTTGCCATCAGTTTGTTTGAAAGCGATAATGGACGCATATAAAATACCTATTATAGCGAGAATAAGCACTAACGCCTGCCAGTTTATAAAACCTAACGGCGCGTTTGGTATCATCCACCTTATAGTACCATAAATACCCATTTTTAGCATAATACCTGCCAGCATCATTGTACCCGCCGATGGCGCTTCGGTATAAGTATCGGGCTGCCAGGTATGAAAAGGGAATAGCGGCATCTTTATAGCAAATGCAAGGAAAAATGCCCAGAATACGAATGTTTGGTGGTGAGCATCTAACGTTAAGCTATAAAATTGGTGCAGATCGTATGTTTTAACAGGTGTTTGCAAGTACAGGTAAATAATACCCAGCAGCATAAATAACGACCCGGCGAATGTGTAAATGAAAAATTTGATGGTGATACGTATCCTGTTTTCGCCACCCCATAAGGCGCAAATAAAATAGATGGGTATCAACGCGGCTTCCCAGCCCACATAAAATAAAAACCCGTCTAAAGCGGTAAATACAACCACCAGAGCTGCCTGCATAAATAGTATTAACGCGTAAAATACAGCCGCGTTTTTATACTGGTGCTTATAGGTAGTTAAAATAATAAGTGGTACAAGCAGCGTGGTTAACAACACCATTAACATGCTTATGCCATCAATGCCCGCGTTAAAATAAATGCCCATTTTGGGTATCCACGGAGCGTTAACGCTAAATTGTGTTGAGGCATCGGGCACAAAACGGCTCAAAAATACCGCTGCCACTGCAAATTCAACAACAGCAAAAAATAACGCGGCATGTTTAGCTGCTTCATTTTTAAATGCTAAAACAGCGAGTGCCGCAATTACCGGCAAAAAAATTAATATACTAACCGTCATTTTATATTATGAACACTAATAAAACTATATATCAATATGGCTACAATGCCAACAACCATCATAAAAATGTAGAAACCAACGTTACCGGTTTGCAACAGGCGCAAGCCTTTACTTGCCTCAACTGACCCTTTGCCTAAACCGTTTACAAAACCGTCAATGCCCAGGCGGTCAACCACGTTATAAAAGAAGCCCGATAATGCATCAAGCGGTTTGCGTATTACGGCATCATACAATTCATCTATATAAAATTTATGGTATGATAAGTTGACCAAAGCAGGGCGCTCTTCGGTATCGGCAACCGGCACATGCGCTTTTTTAACATATTTACTGTAAGCATAAACCAAAGCGATCAACGCGCCCAATACCGATACGCCCATTAACATCCATTCGGTGTTTTGCGGCAGGGTTTGTTCGCCCATAATTTTGGTTGATGATGCAAAAACCGGCGCCAGAAAGTGCTCAAGCCAATGGCCGCCACCTAATGACTCGGGCACGCCGATAAAGCCACCAACTGCCGATAATACAGCCAGAATGATAAGCGGTATGGTCATGCTTGAAGGCGATTCATGCAAGTGATGCTCCTGTTCATGCGTACCACGGAATTTACCATAAAAAGTAAGGTACAGCATCCTAAACATATAGAAGGAGGTGAACATAGCCGTAATAACACCTACTACATAAAAAGTAGTGCTATGCATAAAGGCATGGGCCAAAATTTCGTCTTTAGAGAAGAACCCTGCAAATGGCGGGATACCTGATATAGCAATGGTACCAACCAGCATAGTTATAAAAGTAATGGGCAATTTGCTTTTTAAGCCGCCCATATTACGCATATCCTGTTCGCCGCTTACCGCGTGAATTACTGAACCTGCACCCAGGAACAATAGGGCTTTAAAAAACGCGTGCGTAAGTACGTGGAAAAACGCGCCGGTATAAGCACCAACACCCAAGCCTAAAAACATATAGCCTAACTGCGATACCGTTGAATAAGCCAGTACCTTTTTAATATCGGTTTGTGTTAAGGCTATTAATGCCGCGAAAGTAGCTGTAGTTAAACCTACAATGGCTATAACCTCCATGGTATCAGGCGCCATGGTAAATAAAATATTCGAGCGGGCTATCATATAAACGCCAGCGGTAACCATGGTTGCAGCGTGTATTAAAGCCGACACCGGTGTTGGGCCCGCCATTGCATCAGGCAGCCAGGTAAATAAAGGCAATTGTGCCGATTTACCTATAGCGCCTATAAATAATAATATCGTGATCAATACAAACGGGCCGTCTGCCGAATGCATACCGGCCGCTTTGGTGAAAACAGTTGAATAATCTAAACTGCCAAAAGTGGTGAATATTAAAAACATCCCGATAAGGAAACCCAGGTCACCTATGCGGTTCATGATAAATGCTTTCTTAGCGGCATCGGCATAATCGGGATTAGTGTACCAGAACCCGATAAGCAGGTATGAGCATAAACCCACGCCTTCCCAGCCTATAAACATGACAAGGTAGTTTGACCCCATTACCAGCAGCAGCATAAAAAACACAAACAAGTTGAGGTACGAGAAAAACTTACCAAAACCCTTGTCGTCATGCATATATCCAACCGAGTACAGGTGTATCAGAAAGCCTACGCCGGTAATGATGAGCAACATCAACGCGCTTAACTGATCAACCAGAAACGAAAAGGTTACTTTAAGGTAATCAACAGAAAACCAGTCGAACAGGGTAACGTTAATAGCATGCCCGGTAGATTTGATCTGCAGAAAAGCGCCAACGCTTATACCAAATGAAGCAAATACCAGCGCGCTGCCAATAAAGCCTATAGCGCCTTTTGATAAGGTGTTGCGGCCAAGGCCGTTAATAATAAAACCGGCTAACGGTAATAAAGGAATAAGCCAGATGTATTTATCCATGTTATATGTTGTACGTTTAACGTTGTACGTAATACGTTTTTTGTATTAATTTTTTAATTTACAAATCGCCCCAAATCCGAAATCGAACATTCGAAATCCGAAATCTCTTCTACCATTTCAACCTGTTCAGCACATTAATATCTATCGAGTTTGTATTGCGATAGATCATTACTATTATCGCCAACCCTATGGCTACTTCGGCAGCGGCTAATGCCATAATAAAGAAAACGAAAACCTGGCCGGTTGCATCGCCGCGGTAAACGGAGAAAGCTGTAAGCAGCAGGTTTACAGAGTTCAGCATCAGTTCGACCGACATAAATATCACAATAGCATTGCGACGTATCAATACGCCTATTACCCCAATTGAAAATATAATTGAACTTAAGAGTATGTAATGGTTAAGCGGTATAGCTTGTATAGTATCTGTTAAAGTTTTCATTACGCGGCTGATTTTGAATCTTTAGTAGCCAGTAAAACAGCACCTACCATTGCTGATAACAGCAGGACAGATGAAATCTCAAACGGCAGTAAAAATTCGTTAAACAATACTTTTCCTAAGTTTTTTACCAGGCCCAGGCCGGGGTCTTGCAGCGTTACATACGGCGATACGCTAAACGCTTTTAATGATGCAATAATGGTAACCAAAAAGCAGCCGCCCCCAATAACGCCCGCAAATTTTACCAGGTTTGATTTTACGGGCTCTGATTCTTTATTCAGGTTAATGAGCATCAGCGTGTATAAAAACAGCACCAATATGGCCCCCATATAAACAATGAAGTTTACAATGGCCAAAAACTGCGCGTTCAGTAAAATATAATGTATAGTGAACGTAAAAAAGGTGAGTATAAGGTAAAGAATACTATGCACCGGATTTTTGGCAGAGATTACCAATATGGAGAAAAAAATGGATAAAAACGCGATGAAGTAAAATGTGTTCATGGTTTAATAATTACAAAACCTTTTTCCCTCAAAAACGAGTTGGGCAAAGGTATAAAACTTCTTTATTGATTTAACGGGGCCTCAACTAATTTGTCTTTGCCGTATATAAAATCTTTCCTTAAATAATCCGCAGGCACAATGTCACCATCAAGGTAAATTGCTTCTTTGGGGCAAGCCTCTTCACATAAGCCACAAAAAATACAGCGCAGCATATTTATTTCATAAACGGCAGCATACTTTTCTTCACGATATAAATTTTCTTCACCAGGCTGACGCTCGGCAGCTATCATGGTAATGGCTTCGGCAGGGCATGATAACGCGCATAAGCCGCAAGCTGTACAACGTTCCTTGCCATTCTCATCCCGTTTAAGGGAGTGCATACCACGAAAGTTTTCAGAAAACTCACGCTTTTCTTCAGGATAACTGATAGTTACCGGTTTCCTGAAAAAGTGCTTCATCGTAATTGCCAATCCTGATAAAATTGCAGGCAGGTAAGCCCGCTCTAAAAAATTGAGCGGCTTTGATTCAATTACTTTTCTTTTATTACTTAGTGGTTCCATATTAGTCTTTTCACTGCATCATAATAAGTAATCCATACACCGGTAACCACAATATTGGCTATGGCCAGTGGTATTAAAATTTTCCAGCCCAGGTCCATTAACTGGTCATAACGGAAACGGGGGATTGTCCACCGTACCCACATGAAGAAGAAAATGAATAAAAATATCTTGGCGAATAATACTGCGGTTCCAATTAAAGGGCCAATTGCCGGGCCGGTATGCGCCAGTACCCAATCCATACCCGGGTAGTTATAACCACCCCAATATAAGGTAGCCATTACTGCCGATGATATAAACATGTTGATATATTCGGCAAACAGGTAAAAGCCCAGTTTCATTGACGAATATTCGGTATGGTAACCGCCTACCAGTTCAGTTTCACACTCAGGCAGGTCAAACGGTGTACGGTTGGTTTCGGCAAAAGCGCAAATGATGAATAATATAAAACCAACCGGTTGATATAGTACGTTCCAATGCCAGCTATGTTGCTGCTCGGCAATTTGGCGTAAGCTTAAAGTACCGGTTACCAATAGCAATGCGATGATTGACAGGCCCATTGATATTTCATAGCTGATATTTTGCGATGCCGCGCGTATAGCGCCCAATAACGAATATTTATTGTTTGATGCCCAGCCGCCAATCATTACGCCATAAACGCCTAAGGAAACTACGCCGAATATGTATAAAATGCCTACGTTAATATCTGCAACCTGCAGGTCAATAACACGCGAGCCTATAACCAGTTTCTGCCCCCATGGAATCACTGCAGACCCGATACAGGCCGTCATTATAGCCAATGAGGGGCCTACTATAAATAAAAACTTGCTGGCATTCGTAGGGATGATCTCTTCTTTCAAAAACATTTTGCCACCATCGGCCAATGGTTGTAAAATACCCCATGGCCCGGCGCGGTTAGGGCCTATCCTGTCCTGGAAAAATGCCGCTATTTTACGCTCTGCATAAGTAGAGTACATAGCTATCACCAGGCTTATCAAGAAAATGATAACAACTAATACCAGTTTAAATATTATATCCCAAAATTCCATTATAAGCGTGTTTCGCGTTCAAATTGTTCCTTATTAGCTTCAACCAAAGCCGGGTTACTTTTAATTACCGGCAACGGGCGCAAAGTATCGTAATGGTTAGAACTGATAACCGATTGGTTTGATACCTTACGCGGCCCTTCAATTACCCAGTCGGCAGTTTTCTTTTTATCAAAACGGCAGGTGTTACAAATAAATTCTTCAACTTCGCCATATACATCTTTACGTGCGGTTACACGTAAAACTTCTTCGCCTTTGTACCATAGGGTTACTTTACCATTGCACTTTTCATGATCGCAGTCACGATGCGCTTCAACAGGTTTGGTAAACCAAACCCGGTTTTTAAAGCGGAAAGTTTTATCGGTCAAAGCACCTACCGGGCAAACATCAATAACGTTTCCTGAGAAATCGTTATCAACTGCTGCTTTAATATAGGTTGATATTTCAGAATGATCGCCGCGGTTTAATATACCGTGTATGCGGTGATCAGTTATCTGGTCGGCCACATAAACGCAACGGTAGCATAAAATACAGCGCGTCATGTGCAGTTGTATTTTATCGCCAATATCTATACGGTGAAAAGTGCGGCGGTCAAATTCATAACGGGTTTTTTCGGCACCATGTTCAAAAGCCAGGTTTTGCAGGTCGCACTCACCGGCCTGGTCGCAAACCGGGCAATCCAGCGGGTGGTTTATCAATAACATTTCAACCACACCTTTACGTGCCTCAATAACTTCGGGCGAGGTAAGGTTTTGCACTTCCATGCCATCCATTACATTAGTGCGGCATGAGGCTACCAGTTTAGGCATAGGGCGCGGGTCTTTTTCTGAGCCCTTGCTTACCTTAACCAAACAAGTACGGCATTTACCACCGCTGCCTGCCAGTTTTGAATAATAGCACATAGCAGGCGGAACAACATCGCCACCTATCAGCCTCGCGGCGTTCAGGATCGATGTTCCATCTGGTACTTCTACTGGTATCCCGTCTATTGTAACTTTCATTAGTTTAAATTCAAAATAAAGCTAACTGTCTTAACTCCAACTTTAGGAGGTCCAAATCTTAACATAACATTTGCACCATTCATAAACGGCGTTTTTTCTATTGTCTCTTTTATTACCTCGTATAACTTTTTAGCATCAGGCCCATATAAATAAAAAGAACCGTCACTGTTGTCTATAGCCATTTCGTGCCCATCATATTCTCCTAATCCACTTTCTTCAACCAGCACCCTAAGCTTGTCGGATAAATCATAAAATGATTCATCCTCGTCAAGACCATAATCAAACTCAATTATAACCGCTTGTTCTTGTTCCACGCGTGGTTATTTATGTAGTAGCCTCTTCCTTCTTAGGTAGAGGGTCGGCGTAATGTGCTAAGCCATAGTTACGTGTCACCGCTTCTGAAGCATTAGTTACATGCCATTCAAATTCATCCCTGAAATGGCGTATAGCGCTGGCCACCGGCCAAGCTGCCGCGTCACCCAGCGGACAAATCGTATTGCCTTCAATTTTTTTAGATACATCAACCAGCAGGTCCATGTCGCTCATTTTGCCATGGCCGTTTTCTAAACGGTGCAATACTTTTTCAAGCCAGCCTGTACCTTCACGGCAGGGCGAACATTGTCCACAGCTTTCATGATGATAAAAACGGGCAAAGTTCCAGGTATTGCGAACAATACATTGGTCTTCGTCAAATGCGATAAACCCGCCCGAACCCATCATAGAGCCGCTAACAAAACCACCATCCGACAGTGATTCATAGCTCATCAGGCGCGGTTCGTTATTAATAGTTTTCAAAAACAGGTTAGCCGGCAAAATTGGCACGGATGAACCACCCGCCACAACCGCCTTTAAGCGTTTGCCGTTGGCTATACCGCCGCAATATTCGTCCGAGTATAAAAACTCTTCAACAGGCAAACCCAGGTCAATTTCATATACACCGGGCTTATTGATATTTCCTCCTGCGGAGATCAGCTTAGTACCTGTACTACGCCCAATACCAACTTTTGCATATTCTTCGCCGCCTTCATTAATGATAGGCACTACGGCAGCAATTGACTCTACGTTGTTTACCACGGTTGGGCAACCCCACACCCCTGCAATTGCCGGGAATGGCGGTTTAATACGCGGGTTGCCCCGTTTACCTTCCAATGATTCTAACAGGGCGGTTTCTTCGCCGCAGATATAAGCGCCGCCACCCGGCTGCACGTATAACTCCAGGTCATACCCTGTGCCTAATATGTTTTTTCCTAAAAATCCGGCTTTTTTGGCTTCGGCGATAGCTTTTTCAAGTATGCGTATCTGCGGCATCATTTCGCCGCGAACGTAGATGTAAGATACTTTAGCGCCTAAAGCATAGCTGCCTACTATCATCCCCTCAATTAATAAATGGGGCAGATAGGTCATCAGGTAACGGTCTTTAAAAGTACCGGGTTCAGATTCGTCTGCATTACAAACCAGGTAACGCGCAACGCCTTCAGGCTTAGCCAAAAAGCTCCATTTCATCCCGGTAGGGAAACCCGCGCCGCCACGGCCACGCAAGCCCGATTTTTTAACCTCTTCCACCACTTCTTCGGGTGTAAGTGTTTTTAAAGCCTTTTCAACAGACGCGTATCCGCCTTTTGAGCGGTAAACATCATAGGTGTTGATGCCGGGTACGTTTATATGTTCTAAAAGTAATTTGCGTCCCATATCTGTTAATATATTTTGCCTGTTACCTTATAATAAGCAACATGCTGCCATACACGTTGTGCAATAGCGATAGTTATCAAAAGTATTTTTACTAACAAGGACATATCCGTTGGATTGGATGGCAATAATAATAATCCGATTATTATCGCATACAATACATCGCGGAATATTAATGAGCCTTTAGTTCCCATTAGCTTTAGCTTTTAAATCATGGATCAGCTTATCAACCGATTCGTTAGTTAAATTCTCGTAAAAAGTATATTCGGGGCCAATTTGCAAAACAGGTGCGTAACCGCAGGCGGCCAAACACTCCACACCTCGCCAGCTAAACAAGCCGTCGGCAGTAACTTCGCCTTCTTTAACCCCTAATTTTTGCTCAATATGATCCATTATTTTTTCGGCGCCTACCAAACAGCAGGGGCCTGTGCGGCAAACCTCCAGCATATATTTGCCTTGTGGGGCTAAAAAATACATGCTGTAAAACGAAGCCACTTCGTAAACCTCAATATGCTCTAATTTCAAATATTCGGCCACTTTATCCATCGCCGGGGCACTTAGCCAGCCAAACTCAGCCTGTACCAAATGCAGTATAGGCAATAAGGCCGCTTTTTGTTTTCCTGCCGGATACCGGCTAACAATATCAGCAAACTGGGCTATCAAACCCGGTGAGAACGTCACCGCGATCTGTTCAGAATTGTCAACTCTAAGCATCTAACTCTCCGGCTATAACGTTTAAACTACTCATGTTAATTATCGCATCAGATAGTAACATCCCCCTGCTCATGGGGGCATACATCTGGTAATTAATAAAACTTGGCCTGCGGAAATGCAAGCGGTATGGTGAGCGGCCGCCATCGTTCACCAGGTAAAAACCCAGTTCGCCATTGGCTCCTTCAACCGAGTGATATACTTCGGTATTTGGTGCAGGCACCTCGCCCATCACAATTTTAAAGTGATAGATAAGCGCTTCCATATTATTATAAACTTCTTCTTTTGGCGGTAAATAAAACTCCGGTACATCCGCATGGAAAATATCGGTTGGTTCTTTTTCCAGTTTCACCAAGGCCTGCTCAATGATGCGGAGGCTTTGCCACATTTCTTCGTTACGCACCAGGAAACGGGCGTAAACATCGCCTTTTTCACCCACGGGTACTTCAAAATCAAAGTCCTCATAAGATGAATAGGGGTTCATGGCCCTAACATCATAATCAACACCGGCAGCACGTAATAACGGGCCGCTCCAGCTGTAATTCAACGCTGCTTCGGCAGTAACTTCGGCTACGCCTTTGGTACGGTCAACAAATATGCGGTTACGGTTAAATAACGCTTCAAATTCCCTAAGTGTTACCGGGAAATCTTTTAAAAACTTACGCAGTTTGGCAAAAGCGATGGTATTAAAGTTACGTTCAAAGCCGCCTATACGACCAATATTAGTGGTTAGGCGCGAGCCGCAAACCTCTTCATAAATCTCATAAATAGCTTCGCGGTGTTCCATCATGTACAGGAAACCGGTAAACGCGCCGGTATCAACACCCAATACACCGTTACAGATGATATGGTCTGATATTCGGGCCAGTTCCATTACAATAACACGCAGGTAATCAACCCGTTTTGGTGTTTGGATACCCAGCAATTTCTCAACCGTCATGTGCCAGCCCATATTGTTTATGGGCGATGAGCAATAGTTTAACCTGTCGGTTAAAGGGGTTATCTGGTAAAACGGGCGGTGTTCGGCAATTTTTTCAAAGGCGCGGTGAATGTAGCCAATGGTGGATACGCCACTAACAATGCGTTCGCCATCCAGTTGCAGTACGTTTTGAAACACACCATGCGTAGCCGGGTGCGTTGGCCCTAAGTTAAGGGTTGAAAGCTCGTTCTGCGGATCGTTATCTGAATATACGGGGTGGTTCTGCATGCTCTTATCTTCCGAAAAAATAATCTTTTTTATCTACACGGTTCGGGTCTTCCAGCGGGAACTCTTTCCGCATCGGGAAGGCCGTCATATCGTCAACATTTAATATCCTGCGCAAATCAGGGTGCCCGTCAAATATAACCCCAAAAAAGTCATACGTTTCGCGTTCCATCCAGTTAGCGCCATCCCATACAGTAGAAGCTGTGGGGATATGCACATCATTGTCGGCCAAAAACACCTTTATACGCACACGCACATTGTTTACCAGGCTATGCAAATGATAAATTACACCAATTTGCTTTTCCTGCTCGGGGTAATGTATAGCGGTAATATCTGTTAAATAAATGAATTGTAAAGCAGGGTCGGTTTTTAAAAAGCTTAAAACAGCTATGATATGTTCGCGGCCGGTTTCTAAAGTTAGCAAGCCAAAAGGTTCGCCAACTACTGTTATTGCACCTTCAAACTTACTGTTAAGGCTTTTTAAAAGCTCTTCGTTAGTTATTTTACCCATTACTGAATTCCGTATGAAGCTAATAATTGTTGGTACTGAGGTTCGTTCCTCCTGCGTAAAGTTTCTGTTTTTACCAGTTCCTGTATGCCCATAAAGCCATCAATAATAGCTTCGGGACGAGGTGGGCAACCCGGTACGTAAACATCCACCGGTATAACCTCATCAATACCCTGTAAAACCGAGTAAGTATCAAATATACCACCGCTTGAAGCACAGGCGCCAACTGCCATAACCCAACGGGGCTCGGCCATTTGCAGATAAACCTGGCGCAATACCGGGCCCATTTTTTTGGCAATAGTGCCCATAACCATCAACAGGTCGGCCTGGCGGGGCGAAAAGCTTAAACGCTCGGCGCCAAAACGCGACAGGTCATAATGTGAGGCCATGGTGGCCATAAACTCAATTCCGCAGCAGGAAGTAGCAAAAGGCAATGGCCATAATGAGTTTGCACGGGCTAAACCAACCGCCTTATCAAGCGAAGTAGCAAAAAAACCCGCACCCTCCACGCCCGCAGGGGCACCAACTATTTGAATATCACTCATGAGCTATATAATACAAACCCCATCCAATAAAATGGAAGGCAAATTTACAATTATTTATATTGTAATAAATACACTATTGGTAAGGGAAATATATTTAGAATTATTCTAAACAGCGGGAGGTGCGAGGCGGTGGGCGGTTGGTGGCAGGCGGGGCTTATATAAATAGTATTGAGAAGACCATAAAACAGGCCTTTACGTACATACTTATAACAACACTTTTTACGTACATTACACTGGTAAACACGTTTTTAATAATTAATACCTAATTTTATAGTGGGCGTTTAATAAGTTGGACAAATTGTTGCCTACAAGCCGTCGGGAAATAATATGAAAAAAGGATCTGCATTTATCTTATACCTCATAGCCGTAATAAGCATAACCGGCTGCAAAGTTCCGTATAACCCGCCGGCCACAACTGCTGTAAGCAATTACCTGGTGGTTGAAGGCTTGATCAATATTACCGATTCGACCTATATTAAATTAAGCCGCACGGTAAATATATCAAGCGCTGCGGCACTTAAACCTGAGCTAAAAGCTACGCTCACTATTGAAAGCAATACCGGTAACAGTTACGCCTTAACCGAACTGGGTAATGGCAGCTATGCAGCGCCGCCGTTAAATTTAAGCAGCACCAACCAATATAGGCTGCGTATAAAAACCAGCAATGGCAGCCAGTATGTTTCGGATTTCGACCAAACAAAAGTTAGCCCACCAATTGACAGCATTACCTTTAAGGCCACGACCGATCTTAAAATTTATGCCAATACGCATGATCCCGCTAACTTAACCAGGTACTACCGCTGGGATTTTACAGAGGCGTGGGAGTTTCATTCTAATTTTGATTCACAATATGTTTCAGATGGATTAAAGATATCGATCAGGACCCCGGCACAACAAATTTTTGATTGTTATACCGGCGATGCTTCTAATAATATAGCCCTTGGCACATCAATCCAGCTTAGCCAGGATGTGATAACCGGGGCGCTGGTAAATACAATTGCGCCCGATGTCGAAAAAATAGGCGTTAAGTACAGCATATTAGTTAAACAATATGCCTTAACAAAAGAGGCTTATGATTATTGGACACTGCTTCAAAAAAATACCGAACAATTGGGCAGCATTTTTGATTCCCAGCCATCGGCATCTATTGGTAATATACATGGTGTAACTAACCCGGCCGAAATTGTTATTGGCTACATCAGTGCCGGCACCGTAACCAGCAACAGGATATTCATTGTTAAAAAAACACAGTTACCAAATTGGCTTACTACTCCATTTTATTCTATATGTGATGCTGATTCACTGGATTGTTGCCCGCCGCCGGGTTCAGCCCCAAACACCCACCCGCCAACCACCAATGAATATGTAAATTTTAACAGCCCATTTTTTTTGAGTTATTCGCTTTTACAAATTCCTATTTACCCGGTTATTGGTTCTACCGGACCCGGCTGGCTGGCAGCTAACGCATCATGCGTTGACTGTACCCTGCGTGGCAGCAAAACACCGCCTGCTTACTGGAAGTAATATGAAAAATTGGGTTACATATAGCTTTTATGTTATAGCCTTAATAAGCATAGCAAGTTGTAAAGTGCCGTATAACCCGCCGGCCATAACTGCCATAAATAATTACCTGGTAGTTGAGGGCTTGATAAACATTACTGATTCAACCTATATTAAACTAAGCCGTACGGTAAATCTATCAAGCGCCTCCACCACTAAGCCCGAACTAAAAGCCGTTGTGACCATTGAAAGCAATACAGGCAGCAGCTATGTCTTAACCGAATTGGGTAATGGCAGTTACGCTGCAGCACCGCTAAACCTAAATGTAACCAATCAATATCGCCTGCGCATAAAAACCAGTAATGGCAGCCAGTATGTTTCTGATTTTACTAATGCCATGGTAAGCCCCCCAATTGACAGTGTTAACTGGACCGCTACTACTGATCTGAAAATTTATGTAAACACTCACGACCCTAAAAACGCCACCCGCTATTACCGTTGGGATTTTACCGAGGCGTGGGAGTTTCATCCGAGTTATGAATCGAATTATATATCTGATGGATTGCACATTATAACCCGCCAACCGGCCCAGCAAATATGGGATTGCTTTACCGGCGATGCTTCTACTAATATAACCCTGGGCACATCCACACAGCTTAGCCAGGATGTGATAAGCCAGGCACTTGTGAACACCATTGCGCCCGATGCCGAAAAGATAAGTTTAAAATACACCATTGGCGTTAAACAATATGCATTAACAAAGGACGCGTTTGATTACTGGACCCTGCTTCAAAAAAACACGGAACAGTTAGGCAGTATTTTTGATGCCCAGCCATCAGCCTCCATTGGTAATATACATGGCGTAACTAATCCTGCCGAGGTTGTTATTGGCTATATTAATACCGGCACTATTACAAACAACAGGATATTTATAACCAAAAGCCAGCTGCCAAATTGGAGGACTACTCCATTTTACCCCAAATGCGAGGCTGATTCGCTGGACTGTTGCGCGCCGTATCCGCCGCCATCTACAAATCAATTTGTAAATTATTTAAGCCCAGCTTTCCAGGGCTATATAACTTTTCAGCTACCCATTGATCCAATTTTGTTCACGGGCACAACTACTATGAAAGGATGGCTGGCCGCAACCCCTATATGTGTTGATTGCACCCTGCGCGGCAGTAAAACGCCTCCAAGTTATTGGAAGTAATATGAAAAATTGGGTTACATATAGCTTTTACCTTATAGCCTTAATAAGCATAACCAGTTGTAAAGTGCCGTATAACCCGCCGGCCATAACTGCCATAAATAATTACCTGGTAGTTGAAGGGTTGATAAACATTACTGATTCTACTTATATTAAACTAAGCCGTACGGTAAATTTATCAAGTACTTCTACAACCAGGCCCGAACTAAAAGCCGTTGTGACCATTGAAAGCAATACAGGCAGCAGCTATGTCTTAAGCGAATTGGGTAATGGCAGTTACGCTGCCGTACCGCTAAACCTAAGTGCAACCAATCAATACCGCCTGCGCATAAAAACCAGTAATGGTAGCCAATATGTTTCTGATTTTACTAATGCCATGGTTAGCCCGCCCATTGATAGTGTTAGCTTTAAGGCTACGACTGATTTGAAAATTTATGTAAGCACCCACGACCCTAAAAACGCTACACATTATTACCGTTGGGATTTTAACGAAGCATGGGAATTTCATCCCAATTTTAAATCGAATTATATATCTGATGGATTGCATATTATAACCCGCCAACCGGCCCAGGAAATTTGGGACTGCTTTACCGGTGACGCCTCTGCTAATATAACCCTGGGCACATCCACGCAGCTTAGCCAGGATGT
>JABDBT010000010.1 GCA_013288465.1 Bacteroidota bacterium
ATCAATGCCCATAAAAGCTTATGATTATTTTGCTGCCGGGCTACCTTTAATAAATAGCCTGAAAAGAGATCTGGGCGGTTTTGTTGCGGAGTATGAAGTAGGCATTCAATATGAGGCCGAGAATGCTGATGAAATGTATAATGCCATAGTCAAATTATATGATTCGCCTGCTTATTTAAAACAAGCAAAAGCAAATGCTGTTAAACTGGCTAATGATTTTAATAAAGATGAACAATATAAAAAGTTAGTAATTTTGTGCGAAAACCTGTGATGAATAAAAGATACTATTACGTAAAAATAGCTATAGATGTAATTATTGCCGCAATTGTATTATTGATACTTAGTCCGCTTTTATTAATTATTGCACTTTTAATTAGGCTAACTTCCAAAGGCCCCGTCTATTTCAAGCAGGCCAGGTTAGGGCAACATGGTAACATATTTTATATTCACAAATTCAGAACAATGATTGTTAATGCCCCTGACATACGAAATGCAGATGGTACAACATTTAACTCGGCTAATGATTCGAGGGTTACATCTATTGGAAAATTCTTACGAAAAACAAGTTTGGATGAATTGCCGCAATTAATTGATGTGATCTTATTGGATATGAGTATAGTAGGCCCCAGGCCTGAGTTACCTGAGTGCATAAATATTATGTCAAGCGAGCAAAAAATAAAACTGGATGTAAAGCCAGGTATGACGGGGTGGGCCGTAATACACGGCAGAAACAATGTGCCGATTAATGAGCGCAGGAATCTGGATGCCTGGTATGCTCAAAACTATAGCTTTTTAATTGATTGGAAAATTATTTTTAAAACATTTGTTATGGTATTAATGTCTGAAGGGTACATTAACGACCACTCCAAACAACATAATAAAAATTAATTATGGCTTATATAAAAGCAATAAGTTATTATCTGCCTCCCGATATTTTAAGTAATGAATTACTGGCCGGGCAATTTCCTGAATGGTCTGTTGAAAAAATTTCAAGTAAAACAGGAATACGTGAACGGCATATTGCAGCGGCCGATATATGCTCATCAGACCTGGCGTATGAAAGCGTAAAAATGCTATTTACTGAGCATAATATTAACCCCGGGGAGATTGATTTTATTTTGCTTTGTACACAAAGCCCTGATTATTTTTTGCCGACAACTGCCTGCCTTTTACAAGATAGATTGAATATCCCAACAACAGCCGGGGCTCTTGATTTTAATTTAGGTTGCTCAGGCTTTGTTTACGGGCTTAGCCTTGCAAATTCACTTATAAAAGCGGGTGAAGCCGAAAACGTATTATTAATTACCGCCGAAACATATAGTAAGTTTATAAACCCGCAAGATAAGAGTGTAAGAACAATTTTTGGAGATGCTGCTGCTGCCTGCTTGATCAGTAAAAGCGAAAATAACACAATAGGGCCATTTATTTACGGTACAGATGGTTCAGGGGGCCAAAATTTGATCGTAAAAGAAGGCGGTATGCGTACGCCGACAAATTTAAGCAGTAGCGAAGAAAAGGTTGATGAGTACGGCAATGTTCATAATGCGGCTAATTTATATATGAATGGAGGCGAAATTTTTATATTTACCCTTAAATCAGTCCCCTCGCTGATTTCAAATTTACTGCAAAAAGCAAACCTCTCAATGGATGATATTGGCCTTTTTGTACTTCACCAGGCAAACAAGTACATGCTTGAAGCGTTAAGGAAAAAGATCCATATACCTGAAGATAAATTATTTATATATATGGAAGATGTTGGCAATACCGTATCATCAACAATACCCATAGCGCTTTATCACGCGTTAAAAGAAAAGCGTATATTTGCGGGCATTAAGGTAATGGTTGTTGGTTTTGGTGTAGGGTACTCATGGGCGGGTACAATAATGCAGTTTTAATAAAGAATAAAAATAATGGATAAACAAAAATTTATTGATGAGTTTGAATTAGCACTGGATGGTTTAGAACCTGGAACATTAACCATGGAAACTAATTTTAAAGAATTAGAAGAATGGGATTCTATGCAGGCATTATCAATTATAGCTATGGTTGATGCTGACTATGATACTCAAATTACCGCTGAAGAATTAAAGAAATCAAAAACATTACAAGATATATACGATTTGATTTTAGCAAAGAAAGTCTGAAATTTCAATAATCAATTTATAAAAAACTCCTTTATTAATTAAAATTGTATAATTAGGAAGTTTCGTAATATATAATACGTTGGTTATGTTTTCTATAATAACAATTTGATGGATTTTGATCTCAATGGAAAAATAATAGTTGTTACAGGCGCATCTTCAGGAATTGGTCGTGCAATAGCTGAAAACATTTCCTTAAATGGCGGTACAGTAATTGCCATAGGCCGCAACAAAGAAAGACTAGCAGAAACTCAAAAACTCATGCATAGTCGGGAAAAACATATTATGCTTAATGTAGATCTGACGAATGATCTTGCTGTTACTGAGGTTGTGGCGAAACTTCCTAAAATAGATGGTATAGTACATTCTGCAGGGATAATAAAAATACTCCCAGCTAAATTTATAACCCAAGCACATTTGGCTGAAATACAAAAGATTAATTATGAAGTGCCTGTACTTTTGACCCAACAACTTATTAAAGTAAAAAAGTTCAATAAACAGTCTTCAATCGTCTTTATTACATCTATAGTTGCACAAGTTGGATCAAAAGGACATGCGCTTTATGCAGGAACCAAAGGAGCATTAACAGCTGTTAGTAAAGTACTTGCTTTAGAACTCGCTTCACAAGGAATACGTTCAAATTGCATTTTGCCAGGTATGATAAGAACACCAATGGCTAATTTAACCGGTGAAATAATATCTGCCGAAAGTATGGAAGATCATGAAAAGATGTATCCGCTTGGCTTTGGTGAGCCAACTGATGTTGCTTTAGCTGCGCAATTTCTGTTATCTAATGCAAGTAGATGGATAACGGGAACAAATTTAATAGTAGATGGAGGGTACTCAAGTCAATAATATGTTGAAATATAGTGAAAATGATTCTAAAAACAATTCCTTCAATATTTATAGAGCAAATTTACCGGAATTAAATGCCGCTGTTTTAGCTAAAGAGATTATTGACAATGAAGTTGATATTGCGATTTTACGTATTCCGGCAAAATATCAAACTGATTTATGGAAACTATTTAACATAGGGTATAACACCATTATTGCAGATTGCTTGGTGGAATATACATTTAAAATAAACAGGGATAAAGTTATTCCCGAAATTAACGCTGCAATTGAGTACATACCAGCAACGGTTGATAATAAGAAAGATATTTATAAGCTTTTAGAAGCAACCTTTTCAAGTTACTCAAATCATTACTCGTCAAATCCATTTCTAAAAGGTGACCTTTTTTTCGACTCGTATAAAGATTGGGTAGATAGTTGTATAAGTGAAAATGGTTTGAGTTTTTTAATAAAATATGAAGGTAAAAATGCTGCTTTTTTTTCAGGTAAAATAGAGAATAACTGTTTTGTTTTTGGACTTGGAGGGGTACACTCTGATTTTGAAGGATGTGGAATTTATCTGGATGCAGCAAGGCGGTTCCCATATTTAGCGGCTGAAAAAGGAGCCAAAATATGTCGTACTGGCACACAGATACAAAATCACGTTGTCCAAAAACAATTGAGTTTAGCTGGTTGGGCACTATCCTATTCATGGATAACTATTCACATTAATTCATTTTTAAATAAATGCGATAGCGGCAAAAAGATTGAAATGGACTGCCCTGATAAACTCGATTTTCAATGGGTAACAGCGCAATTAAGTTCCTTTTTTCCTAATAATACAATACTCTCTAATAATACAGTTTTTTACAATAATGGTTCAACGAAAAACATATTTTTGTATATATCAAACCCCATATGCAATTACCGTAATAGTAATGAATCATTAGTTACAGCTAAGCTTATCAATAGTACTGGAGATTTGTTAGCTATTTCCCAAATAATAATGAATCATATTGGTTGATCATCTGCTAATTGGATTACTCCATTGAAAACTGGTTTAATTTATATTAATACGTTATGAAAGAAATATATGATCGATATTAAGTTTTAATAATATAATATAATATATATATGAAAATACCTTTTGCACCACCTTATATTGATCAAAATGTAATTGATGAGGTTTTAGATACACTTAATTCAGGCTGGATAACCTCGGGGCCAAAGGTAAAAGAACTGGAGAATGAGATTTGCAAACTAACGGGTTGTGCCGCTTCAGTTTGTGTTAACTCATGGACATCGGGCGCTATTTTAATGTTAAAATGGTTTGGTGTTAAAGAAGGTGATGAAGTAATTATACCGGCATATACTTACAGCGCTACTGCATTGAGTGTTTTACATTGTGGTGCCACACCTGTAATGGTTGATATTGAAGATGATTTTACAATTGATCCGGTTAAAGTTAAAGCAGCAATTACTAATAAAACCAAGATAATTATGCCGGTTGATATAGCCGGCTGGCCCTGTAATTATGAAGCACTTATCTCTATTATTGAAGATAACGATATAAAAAAAATGTTTGTCGCTTCTTCAGAAAAGCAGGAGAAGTTGGGGCGTATCTTATTAATATCCGATGCCGCTCATTCAATTGGTGCAAAATATCACAACAAATCAGCCGCAAGTATTTGCGACATTACCATTTTGTCTTTTCATGCGGTTAAAAATGTAACTACGGCTGAGGGTGGGTGTGTATGTATAAATTTACCAGTTCAATTTAATGCACTTGATGAATACCAATACCTTAAATTATATACTTTGAACGGACAAAGTAAGGATGCCTTTACTAAATCCAAATTAGGGGGCTGGAAATATGACATACTTTTTCAGGGTTTGAAAATTAATATGCCTGATTTAAATGCTGCAATAGGGCTAGCCCAAATCAGAATTTACGATAATAAACTATTGGTTTCACGCAAAGAAATGGCATTAAAGTACTGTGCCGCTTTTGAAAAATATTCATGGTTTATTAAGCCCCCACTACAGGATTCAACAAGAGAATCCAGTTACCATCTATTTCCATTAAGAATAGACAGCATTAGTGAAAGCCAAAGAGACCATATTATTGATGAAATTACTAAAAAAGATATTGCTGTAAATGTTCATTTCATCCCTATGCCAATGATGTCCCTTTTTAAGAGTCTTGGATTTAAGATGGAAGATTATCCAAATTCTTATAAACAATATGCTTGTGAAATATCTCTTCCTATATATCCCCAGTTAACAGCCGAGCAAATCAGGTATATTGTAAACGCTGTTATTGAAGCTGTTGAAAATCAATTTGCTCTTTCAAATAAGTAAAAAACTACAATAATTTCCAGGTATGGTTTTCAGCGCTTTTGTTGGTTTTTATTCAAGATTTTAAATTGCATATATTTTTTTGACATATAAGAAATCTGAGATTTAAAAAAAACATTTTAGCTTTTGATCTTATGAAATTTAAAACGTTCTATATATATTGTGGTTTTCTTATATTTGTTAACACATTATTTAATCTTTTTTGTTAAACAGAAAGGAAATATACACTACCGGAGTGATTTTTAAAGGGTCTTGAATAATATTTTCAAGCGTTAAATGATAAAAAATAATAATATTTTATTAAGAAATTAGACTTTTCTAATATAATAAGTATGGATTCATCCGCTTTATTCAATCAAATAAATATTGTACCACGTTGGATTATTTTCACGCTTGATTTATTTATTTGCTTCCTTTCATTGACAGGTGCTTATGGAATTAAATATAATTTTGACTTTTCTAATATAAGTTATGAGCTTTTTAGCAGGAATGTTTTAATAGCATGTACAATAAATACAATTGTTTTTATTGCTTTTAAAACTTATGCCGGAATTATCAGATACACTAGTGCGCAGGATTCTTTTAGAATTTTATCAGCTGTATTAATCAGTAATTTTGCATTTTTTTTAATCAATTTAATTTCAATAGCTTTTTTTAAACAAGCTTTTATATCTGGTAGCATATTAGTTATTAACGGACTTGCATGTTTTTTATTAATGGTTACTTATAGAGTATTGGTAAAATACTTTTTTCTGTATATCAAAAATCTTAAATTAGATAAACGAAGGGTAATTATTTATGGCGCAGGGGAAGCTGGAGTAGCCACTAAGCGCACTTTAGACCATGATTATAAAATAAATAAAAACATTATAGCATTTGTTGATGATGACCAAAGAAAGGTAGGAAAGACAATTGATGGTATCAATATATTAGATGCTAAAGATTTGCCTACGCTAATAAAAGAACATGGTTTGGACGAAATTATTTTTGCCTCTTATACCATACCACATGATCATAAAAATAAGATAGTTGATATTTGCCTGGAAAATGATATCAAAGTGTTAAATATTCCCCCGCATGAAGCTTGGCAAAGCGGGAAACTGCAAACAACCCAGATACAGAAAATTAATATAGAAGACCTTTTAAATAGAAAGTCTATTGAAATAGACATTTCCAAAATTCAAAATGAACTAAAAGGGAAAAGAATATTGATAACTGGCGCAGCAGGCTCAATTGGAAGTGAAATTGTAAGACAGCTATTGAAATTTGATGCCGGGCTAATAATAATGTGCGATCAATCTGAAACTGCACTGCATTATTTATACCTTGAAATTGAAGAAACGCATACTAATTTAAATTTCCATGCTTTTATAGGGGACGTAAAAGATGAAAAGAGAATGCAGCATTTATTTGAAACATATAAGCCACATTACGTTTACCACGCTGCCGCTTATAAGCATGTTCCAATGATGGAAGATAATCCTGCTGAAGCAGTAAAAACCAATGTTTTAGGTACCAAGACAATTGCTGATCTCTCTGTCAAATATGCAGTACAAAAATTTGTTATGATATCTACTGATAAGGCTGTAAACCCTACAAATGTCATGGGTGCTTCAAAAAGGATAGCCGAAATTTATGTGCAATCATTAAATAAGTCAATAAGTAATAAGGAATTTGTTTTTAAAAATGGTTTGAGCCACCTGAATCATGCAAAATCAAATACCCGGTTTATTACCACACGTTTTGGTAATGTATTGGGTTCAAATGGCTCAGTTATTCCAAGGTTTAAACAACAAATTGAAAAGGGCGGACCTGTTACAGTAACTCACCCTGAAATAACCAGGTATTTTATGACCATACCTGAGGCGTGCAGACTGGTATTAGAAGCCGGCTGTATGGGTAACGGGGGCGAGATTTACATTTTTGATATGGGTAAATCGGTGAAAATTATTGAATTGGCCAAAACCATGATTCGATTAGCAGGATTAGTTCCTAATCACGATATAAAAATTGAATATACTGGGTTGAGACCGGGCGAAAAATTATTTGAAGAATTACTTAATGATAATGAAAATACAATGCCCACTCATCATGAAAAAATTATGATAGGTAAGGTAAGGGAATATTTATTTAGCGAAATTGAAAACCAGATATATGAGTTGATACATCATGCAAAAAACAATGATGACCAGCAAGTAGTGAAAGCGATGAAAAATATCGTACAGGAATTTAAAAGTAAAAATTCTGTTTTTGAAGAGTTGGACTTGGTAGTGGATGTTGTTAATGAATAAGAAACTACTTTTTATTATCCCTTTTATTCTTATCATCTCTTGTAATACGCACGTGAGCAATCAGGTGGTTGTTTATAATAATGATTTTGAAAAAGGCGATTTATCTAATATTAAAGGTGGTGTAATTGGCCAGTTTAATGGATCAAACGTGCTTGGGCAATTTAGTAATGGAGATTTTATCCTTTCATTAAATAATTTGCCCGGCCATGATCTGATCACTGTTTCTTTTGACCTGTATATTCACGATAACTGGAGGGGGAGCCTTTTACCTGACGGGCCGGCAATTTGGCAAATGCTGATTGATGGAAACCCGTATATCAATGCAACATTTTCCAATTTAGATTGTATACCGGGCAATATTTGTCCACCGCAATCCTATCCTTTAAATTACCCCAATAATTATAACAATCCGAAAGCTGGGGCTTACAGAACCGATTTGCCTGGCGTTTGCAGCCTAAAAAGTTCCCCAAACGGCACAACACAGTATAAAATAACGAAGACTTTCAAGGATTCGAATAATACTTTCACCTTGGAGTGTTTAGATAAATTGGATCAAAAAGATTACGCAAATCCGTTGTGTGAGAAAAGTTGGTCGGTAGATAATATAAATGTTATTGTGATTAAATTATGAAAACCATAAAACAGGTAGCAATATGTGCATTGATGGTGTTCTTACAATTTAATGTTAATGCGCAGTCTTTACCGGTTGGCACTACAGCTTTAGAGGACTATTATAGAAGGGCTCAATTATTAGGCATTGTCGATACAAATGTTTCGCTCACAGTTCGCCCTATTTTCCCTGATTTTATTAAAAAGCAGGCAAATGTATTTTATCCTGATACTACTGAGCGGCGTGATATATTAGATGCACAAGGCCCGTGGCAAACAAGCAATAAAAAGCTAAAGATTAGTGTTTTGCCCCTAAGTTTTCAAACCCAGTTTAATTCTGACCATCCCTATGGATGGAATGATGGTGCAATGATACCTGCTAAAGGGTTGCAAACATTGGTAAGTGCTGGTTTCTTTGCACAATACGGGCCTTTAACAATTCAATTCAGGCCGGAAGTTATTATCGCACAAAATGCTGATTTTAGTACATTCAATCCAAATCAATATGACGTAATTTTTGCACGTTATTATGATATTTATAATAATATTGATTTGCCTGCAAGGTTTGGTACAAGTATGTATCAAAAAGTATATTGGGGGCAAAGCAGCATAAGGTTAAACTTTAAATCTTTATCGTTCGGCTTATCAACCGAAAATTTATGGTGGGGGCCGGGCATTAGAAACTCATTGTTAATGAGTAATACGGCCCCGGGTTTTGCGCATTTAACGTTAAATACCACGCGGCCTTTGCAAACGCCAATCGGATCGTTTGAAGGGCAAATTATTGCTGGCAGATTAGAAAATTCTGGATTTCCGCCATTAGAGCCCGATCATTATTATTTTCAGGAAAACTTATATGTTCCCAAACCTAATGATTGGAGATATTTAGCCGGAATTGTTTTAACATGGCAGCCAAAATGGGTTCCGGGTTTGTTCTTGGGTTTTGACCAAAGTTCTCAAACCTATGGGAAAAATTTGAGCGGATTAAGAGACTATCTCCCTCTTTTCTCACCTATTAAACAAGTTAGCGCGCCTGATAATCCTATTAATACCCAAGACAAGCTCAGCTCGGTATTTATGCGTTGGCTTTGGACACAGGAACACGCCGAAATTTATTTTGAATTTGGGCAATACGATAATACAGCAGACCTGTTACAATTATTATTGGCACCCAATAACTCCCGTGCTTATATTTTTGGTATTAGGAAGCTTTTACCTTTCAATAAATCAAAAAATGAAAATATTTTAATTGGTGTTGAGGTTACCCAACTCCAGGAAAACTCCATTTCTAATATTGAGTCAGGAAAAGAATGGTACGTAAGCCAGGCCATAAGACAAGGTTATACTAACCAGGGACAGGAACTAGGCGCAGGCATAGGGCCCGGAAGTAATTTACAATCATTAGATGTTAGTTGGGTAAAAGGATCAAAAAAAATTGGATTGCAATTTGAACGTTACGTACACAATAATGACTTTTATTATTATGCCTTCGAGGATAGTGAAAATTATTCACAGCACTGGGTTGATTTGAGTGTAGCCGCTACCTGGGAGTGGAATTATAAAAACTTGATCTTTAATGCTAAGCTTCAGGGTATTCAGTCTTTAGATTATCAATGGGCTTTGAAGCAAAATGGTAATGACCCGTTTTATGTAAACCAGGCAAATACATTTAATTTACAAATACAGGCCGGTGTTACTTATAGATTTTAATTGCAATAAACAAAAATGAGGAAGCTGTTTTATTTATTAATAATTGGTGTATTTGCTTGTTTGTTGTTACAAACAAAAGTAAATGCACAATCACTTCCTGTTGGATCGCTGGTTTTAGATGATTATTACAGGATGATGCAGTTGCTTGGTAAAGTTGATTCAAATGTATCCTTTACCGTTCGTCCCATTATCACTTCGTCAACATTAAAAGTTAAGGATGTATTTGACCCGGATAGTTTATTAAAGCATGATCATTGGATAGAAGCGGGCCCTGTTTCTTTTGACAAAGGGCGAGGAAGATTTCAAATCTTACCTTTAAGTTGGCAGCAACAATTTAATTCTGACCACCCTTATGGCTGGAATGATGGGGCTATGATACCGGCCAAAGGGTATCAAACTGTGGTTAGCGGTGGGGTTTATTTTAAATATGGGCACTTAAGCGTACAGTTAAAGCCAGAGTATGTTTATGCGGCCAATCCTAACTTCAATGGCTTTGCGTCAGGGCATTCATATTTTGATTTGGGTAATTACTATATGTATAACACGATAGATAATCCTGAACGCTATGGTAACGGCCCTTATAGTAAAGTTTTTTGGGGACAGAGTAGCATAAGGTTAACTTTTGACCCAATATCAATAGGATTGTCAAATGAGAATTTATGGTGGGGGCCCGGTATCAGGAACGCTTTGATACTAAGTGATAATGCACCGGGATTTGTACATATTACATTAAACACAGTTCGCCCAATAAAAACTTTTTTGGGATCTTTTGAAGGACAGATAATAGCCGGACGTCTGGTATCTTCAGGATATCAGCTTATTAATGCCACCCTTTTGCAGAACGGAATAAATGTGTTTGCCCCCAAAAGGGATGACTGGCGTTACTTCACGGGTTTTAATATTAATTATAACCCCAAATGGATACCGGGGTTAACAATTGGTTTGACGAGAACGTTTGATGCATATTATAACGATGTTAAAAAAAATGGACTTAGCGCTTACGTCCCTTTCTTTATTCCATATTCAAAGATAGCTGATAATAATGGTGCAGGAGATCCTTTTCCAAGAGATCAATATACTTCATTTTATGCCAGGTACTTATTTACTAAGGCCCAGGCAGAGGTTTATTTTGAATATGGATTGAATGACAACTCCTATAGTACAAGAGATTTTATATTGTCACCAGATCATTCCAGGGCTTATATATTTGGTTTGCGAAAAATGCTTCCAATAAGTGGAGCGAAAGATCAGCATATCTTATTTAGTTCTGAGATAACGCAGTTATCTCAGACACCTGACCGGTTAGTAAGAAGTGCTGGTACATGGTATGTTCATAATCCAATTACAGATGGTCAGACAAATGATGGACAAATTCTTGGTGCTGGAACTGGTTCTGGCGGCAATCTACAGTCGATGGATGTGAGCTGGGTATCAGGATTTAAAAAATTAGGCATTCAAATTGAACGTTATGAACATGGTGTTGATTTTTACCAGGAGTTCTTCCCTGATATAAATGGAAATAGCCGTAACTGGGTTGATCTTGCCTTCGCTTTGCAGGGAACGTGGAACTATAAAAATTTATTGTTTAACGCCAAGCTTCAGGAAATTCAATCTTTAAATTATGAATGGATATTAAAGAATTACAACCCCAGCCAATATTATATTCCTAACAACACAGTATATAATCTACATGCTGAATTAGGGATGACCTTTAGATTTTAGAAGCCCGCCGTGTTAATAATTTAAAAAAGCTAAAAGCTAGTACCGAAAGTATCAAGGCGGTTAATATGGCTGTTGGGTATTTAAGCCTATTTTTCGTTAGCGGTAACTCAGGCTCATCAACAATTTGGACGGTTGGCGTTTCTTGCGCGAGCATGGTTTTGCTTGCCTCAAGGTTTTTAACTGTTTCAGAAAAAACGGTTGATAATACAATTTTGTCGCGATCCTTAACCTCAACATTTGCGTTTGCAGTAGTGTAGGCGGGATTTAAGTCCAGGAGGGTTTGATTAGCTGCTGATACAGCATATGTTTTGTTGTTAAGTATCCTGCCAATACTATCGGCGCGCTGTTGTAAACGTCCTACATTATCTCTCTGCCGCTTAGTTTTTGTGGCAATAAAAAAATCGGTCGATTGCTTGATCATCCTGCTGCAAAAAAGCTGGGCAAGCCTTTCATCTTTCATCGTGACGTTCACTTCAAAAAAACCTAATTTTTTATCAGTTTTAGCTATTTCAAACTCACCGTCTAATATCAATATGGTCATTTCATGCAGCAAACTGTCCTGTAGCCTGGTGTTATGAGAGCCATTTAGCGGGAAATGGGTTATTTTACCATCAGGGCTATATTTTAACCATTTTTTATCGAGTTTATATATTGTTGCATACCTGTCAGCAAGGGTTTGCGTACTGTCATAAGCCGTTAATAGGGTTGCTTTGATCAGTTTATGGCTTTTGATCAACTCTTCTACGTTGTCGCCTGCCAATACACCGCTGGCGCCTCCAATTGCATCAAGGTTAACCCCTGCAAGGCCGGCTAAAGCAGAAAGGCCACCGCCGCTCCCGCTCGATTTTGAATCATCTACTACAAAGGTTAACCTGGCGGTATAGGTCGGAGTTTTTAAAAACGCTGCTAATGCACCCAGCAAGCCACCAACCACTAAAACTAATGCCAGTGTTTTTTTGAATTGCAGAATATATTTAATATCGCCTATACGATCGTCAATGAGCTTTTTAAAAGAAAATTCGGGCTCGTAAGGATATGGAAGATTTTCCTGACTCATTTTTATTTACGTAAAAGAACAAATATACTTACAATGGCCGTTAGCGCTGTAGCTATACCGCTTACATCACCAATGCTTAGCCTAATTCTTGAATCAGGGCTTTTTTCGGGAACAATAATTTTGCTTCCCGGTTTTACTGAGGGGTAATTACGGAAAAATAAAAAATGCCTTACCGGTCTGTTCAAACCATCGGGATATTTAATATATGCTCCTTTTATCCTGGCATTTTCAATAGTGCCACCAGCAGCGTTGATATAGTATTTAAAACTATGCCCATTATAACTTATATATTGAGGGTTATTAACGGCACCTGCAACCTCTACGTATAAAATTACACGCGGAACATATACACTATCGCCCGGTAATAATATCATATTTCTATTAGTGGTCGAGTCATGACTCATAGCAGTAGTAAGATTAACATTTACTCGAATTCCCTTACGGTAAACCTGTGCATTTTCAAGCGACCCATAAGGGGTTATGCCTCCGGCACGCCTTAAAAAATCAAGCGCTGTTTCATCTCTTTTTTGCACGGCATAATCGCCGGGGAATAAGACTTCGCCCTTAACGCTCACGTTACCTAACGACCGGTAATTAACCAAACGCGGAACGTTAATATAATCCATCGGTTGTAGTTCAATATCCTGCCTGGTACCGGTTAGCGAATCGAGATTAACCGTAAATGTAGTAACCAGTTTGTTCGCAACTGTATCAGATTGATTTGGGATGATCCTGGATATTTCAACGTGCCTGCTGGCTGCTTCATCGGTAAACCCGCCCGCCATTGCAATTGCATCAGCTAATTTTAGGCCCTTACGGTAAGTGATAACCTGCGGTTTTCTAACATACCCTTCAATAATTACTTTTTGATTTGAAGTAAACACATCGCGATTTAATATCATTACGGAGTCTTCGCGTAATAGAGGGATATCATTTTTGCCGCTTATAATATCATTGGGTTTAAACGAGATAAGCTGTTTCTCTAAGTCAGGAAGTGTCCTTTTAATATACCCACGATCCATATAAGCTTCTGGTTTTAAGCCCATCGCGTTTTTTAGAAGCTGAGCTAAAGTAAAGCCTGCGGTAAGTTCATATACGCCCGGGCGATATACCGCGCCTTCTAAAATAATTCTATTGGTATATCTATTGGTTATAGCCCCAATTTGTACTAAGTCGCCGTTACGAGGGATATAGTTTGAAAAAAGATTGGATGGTACATCTTTTACATCTCGTTGAAGCAAGTTGATCTGGTCAACTTTTGCTATGCCTGTATAGGCTATATCGGTAAAGCCTCCCGCATAATTGATCAGGTCTTCAAGGCTTTCATTGCCTTTTAGTTCAAATATAGCCGGTGTTTTCACTTCGCCGCTTATACTTACCCTTTTCTTATAAACAGGTATGCGAATTACATCCTGGTCCTCCAGGCGAATGTTGCCATCTAATAAACCTTTTTGTAAAAAGCTGTAAAAATCTACCGTTTTGTAAACCTTATTATTTCTTGTCAGCTCAATATATCTTAGTGACCCGTTTGCATTGGGGCCACCTGAGTTATATAACGCATTATATAAGGTGGATAATGACGATAGGGTGTATGAACCCGGAGCTTTTACCTCGCCAACTAAAGTGATCTTAATACTACGGGTATTACCCAGATTTACCGTTAAATGTGTCTGCCCTGAGTTTAGCTCAGGGTAAACTTTTGCCATTTTGCTTTTGATTAAGTTAGTGGCCTGCTCAATCGTAAATCCATTCACATATACTATGCCGGCATGATCAATATTCGCGGTGCCTTCGGGGCTGATTTTAACTCGCTGTGAGCTTTCATTTAATCCATTTAATAGTACGATCACTTCGTCACCCGGGCCTAAAACATAACCCTTTGGGGTTGCGATCGAAAAATTTGGCTCAAACCTTATATTAACCTGGTTAAAAAAATCGGTGCCGTAAACAGTTAGGCCAGACGAAGATGCAGGTACGGGCTTAACTATTATCGGCCTTACAACAGTATCATTCTTTTCCCTCGAAAAATCTACCTTCTTTTTTTCGGGCGATGTCTTGTTTGCTGTTGGCTTATTTAAGCCTAATAAAGTTACCCTGTCTTTTAAAGCCTCAACCTGATCAGGAGGCATCCCCCTTTGGAGTAACATTTTATAGGCATCCTGTTCAGATACTCCTGAGTCCTGGAGTTTTTTCCAAGCTTGTGTTATTTGCTCATCGGTATATTGGCTTATTTTAACATTTGAATAATCGCCGCTGGCAGATAAGCCCTGGGCAACCGCTTGTTTTGCAAATATGGTTAAGGCGAAAAATAGGATATATAACAGGTATTTGATGCGCATGTAAAATTTAATATTAAACTAAGTGATGCAAATATAAAATATAAAATCGGTCAAAAACCATAAATAGAAAGTAGCTAAGTTAGTATATCAGTTTGCAAACACATGCACAATTCAACAAAACCCTATGGTATTAGTTTGCGCGATGGTGAAAAATACAGGGCAAGATCATAGTGAAGGGATGAGTTTTTTCAAGTTTTCAAAGTGTGTTTCATTATTAATGATCCTGGTAATGTGTTCATGTGCATTTTTACCCATTTGGTTAATCATATCCCGGTCTTCAAATAACAGCTTAATTTTATCGGCCAGTTGCCCGGCGTTACCCGGTTCAAATAACAAGCCGGTATGGTTATCAATCACCATTTCGGGTATAGCGCCAATTGCGGCACCAATAACTGGCTTACTTAAAGCCATGGCCTCAACAACGGTAAAGCCCAAAACCTCATAACACTCTGACGGGCAAATCAAAAACTCGGCCCCATTAATAATATTAAGTGTTTCCTGCTTGTTTTTCTTGCCCAAAAAGGTAATGTTGTTTAATTGATGTGTTTGTTTAGTGACTTTTAATTCTTCTTCCTGCGTACCATCACCCACTATTTTAAGCGAAATGCCGGTACAAATTTGCATTGCCTTAAGCAGTGTATATATTCCTTTTATCTTTTCGAGCCTTCCCACAAAAACTATATATTTTTCATCAGTTTGTTTGGCTATTAGTTTTGCCTTGTCAATTTCATCATAATTATAACCATGATAAATTTGCACCAGCTTTTCCCTGAAAAAATTAAACTGTTTGTATTTCTCATACTGAAAAACAGAAGCGCAAACATAATAGTCAACATAAGCATAGTAGTTGAGGTATTGATGCACATAGTTTTCTAAAGCGGCTACCGTACTTGCCAGGTATGACCCTTTTTTGCACGAGTGAGTAATGCAATTATAAAACGCGCCGCCATAACACCGCTCGCAAACCTGCCCATGGCTAACAAATATGCTGTCGGGGCAAATGGGGGTGTATTCGTGAAAAGTCCAGATGATGGGAATGTTTTTCTTTTTTAAAATTTTTAAAATTGTTGGAGTAATGTAGTGATGAATAACGTTGATGTGTGCAAAGTCTATTTTAACATCATCTAAAAGTCGCTCTAAATTTCTCTGTGCTTCAAACGAGTAAATACTTTTCATTACAACCTTTATGCCGGCTGTTAGGCTGCGCTTGTTTACTTTTTTATAGTCGATATTTTCTATAAAGTAATCTGAATAAGCCGATGGAAAATTTCTTTCATCTTTCATTGAAAATGGCACAACATGATGTCCTTTCTCCTCGTACAATTTAATTGCATTTTCAACATATGTCCAATCTCCCCCGCTCGGATACCATGACCAGTTAACAACAAGAATATTCATTATCTTAATTTAGTTTTTATAAAATAACTTGATATAACTATCCGTGATTGCCTCCCAATTAAACCTGGATTTTATATCAATTGTGCCTAAGCTAGCTTTGTGTTTAATAAGTTCCGGGTTTTCTAGTGAGAAAGCAAGTATTGCACGTAACGAATCGGCGTCCCCCGATTTAAAGGTTAAGGCATTTTCATTGGTTATAAAAGTATTTTCTTTTATATCCGAACAAATCAAGGGTGTTCCGAGCCCCATTACGGTAAGGATCACAGGCGACAGGCCTTCTATCAAAGAAGGCTGTACGTAGGCATAAGCGTTCTTAATTAAAATATTCGTATCATCACCATAAATATAGCCTGGAAAAAGTATCCGATCGTCTTTTGTATCTTTTATTTTTAGTTCGTATTTTGACGCATTTGGCGAACCTCCGATCAGTACTAATTTTTTATCTGTATTAAGTTTCAGAAAAGCTTCAATTAGCAGGTGTATGCCTTTGTCAGGAATAAAGCGGCCTACGAAAAGAAAATATTCAAAAGGCTTTAAGCCCATTAGTTTAATAATTGCTGTATTATCAGGGGGAGGCTGCACCTCTGATCCATACGGAATAAAATAGAACTTGCGCGAGAATTTATGTTCAAAATATTCTTTTGTATAAATGTTGTCAAAAACAACTTTATTCGGCAGATAAGCGGTTGCATAATTGGAGAAGATGTAAAATAACTTGCCATACCAAGGCCATTTATCTCTTTTCCAGTCCATGGCAAACTGGGTAACAACAACGCTTTTACCGGCTATTCTTAAAAAAAACGCCCAAATACTATTTGCTCCACTTTGCAAATGGACCTGATCAGCAGTGTTGTGAAATATTACATCAAATGTGGCTTTTGCTGAATGTAAAAGGGTATCGAAGCCCGCTTTATTTACGGTTTTTAAATATTTAATTTTAACTCCTTCAAATTCATCAATTAAATTATCCTTATCACCGGGATATATTCTGCTGTAAGCAATTAATGAATGACCGCGCTTAACAATTCTTGGATATAAGTCAAATGCAAATTTATCTGAACCGGCAGCACCCGCTTTTGGGGGTATGGATCTAAATCCTCCAAATGCCGCAATCCTTAATTTTTTCATATTATACAGCTTACCCGACTTAATTATTTAGTGAGGCATAAAGTAAATCAAAATGTCGGCAACATTCAATTTATAAATTTAAAAATTTGCTCATTAGCTATGATGCAATTCCATACTTCCATTAATCCGGCGGTGCCATTTAATTCAATGTAAAAATTGCTTTGTGTCCTAATAATATATTTAATCAAACAAAATCCAAAAAAACTTGTATTAATTGTATAATATATATTATTAGCGTTTATGAAATTTGATGTAGCGTTAACTGGAATCGGTATTATTTTTCGAAACCTATAAAAAATGTATGCTAAATTTAGTTAACAACATAACTCACCCCGCTATAAGTTTTATTATAATACATGTAACACTGCCGGTCCTTTATGCGTTATAATATTTAGATTATATAAAATTTAACTTAGCGGACTTTTGGAAAACATGCTGGTATTGAAGTAAAAAAAGTTAAATTTGGACACTGAAATCTAACCGAACAAATACTTTGCGGCTATTATTTATGCAATACCAGTTTTAATAGAAGCAATAACATCAATATGAAGAAAAAAATTTACATTGCAGGTGCGGGTGGAATGCTTGGAGAAGCTTTTTACCGGGTGTTTAAAAATGATTATGAAGTTAAATGTACTGACAAGGATGTAAACGAAAAATGGCTTAGCTTTTTAGATTTTCGCGATTTTGAAAAGTATAAAAAGGAAGTTGAAGATTTTAATCCCGATTACCTGTTTCATTTAGGTGCATACACTGATCTTGAATTTTGCGAACTTAATTTAGAGGATACCTATCTTACCAATACTACATCAGTAGAAAACGCAGTGTTTATTGCTAACAGGTTGAATATACCGCTGTTATACATTAGCACCGCTGGTATTTTTGACGGCACAAAAGATTTTTATGATGATTGGGATGAACCTAACCCGCTTGGTCATTATGCACGTTCTAAATACATGGGCGAGCGTTATGTGCGTGAACATGCAGGCAGGTATATTATTTGCCGTGCAGGCTGGATGATGGGTGGCGGCCCTGATAAGGACAAAAAGTTTATAAATAAAATAATTAAACAATTGGCAAGTGGTAAACGTGATTTGCATATTGTAAATGATAAAGACGGCACACCAACTTTCACTGTAGATTTTGCTAAGAACGTTAAGTTATTAATAGAAAAAGAATATTGGGGTTTGTATAACCTGGTTTGTAATGGAGAAACCAGTCGGCGAGAAGTTGCAGAAGAATTGGTAAATATATTAGGCCTGGAGAACGAGGTTACTTTTCATGAAGTTACTTCAGGGTATTTTAAAGATACCTATTTTGCGCCAAGGCCACCCTCCGAACGATTGATTAACCGCAAGCTGGAGTTAAGGAATATGAATATTATGCGTGATTGGAAAATCGCGTTAAGAGAATACATTGATGACTATTATACTGATTACCTGAAAGGAAAAATTTACTCGGAAAAAGAGGATATCGCTATTATTTAAAAATAGATATTGCAACTTACCGATACTTGTTTTATCATCTTTACTTGGGCTTTTGCTTCTGGTAAAGATGATGAATGAAGCAATTTATAATAAATAGTTACACCGCCTTTCTGAATATTTCCACCAACTGAACGGCAGTTTTTTGCCACGAAAAATCCTTTAAGCGTTCTTCTCCCTTGTTGATCATACTTTTTTGCAAATCGTTATCATCAAGCACTATTTTTATTTTTGCTGCAATATCAGCGGCATCAAATGGGTTGAATTGTAAAACCGCGCTACCCCCAACTTCTGGCAGACAGGTGTTGCCTGCTACCAATACAGGCAGGTGATGTTTGAAAGCTTCCAGCACCGGGATACCAAATCCCTCATTTATCGATGGAAAAACATACATTAAAGCATCTTTGTACAGTCGGCTCAGCTCCTCATCACGTAAATATCCGGTAAGTACAACCTTATCCTCAAGATGTGCCTTTGCAATTGCATCTTTAATTAACTCAAGATCGCTGTCGATTGGGTTTACCGGCACCGACCCGGCCAGCACTACCTTTAACCCGGGATATTCTGATTTTTTTAACCGGCTGAACGCGTCTATCAGGGCTGGAATGTTTTTCCTTTTATACATTGACCCAACATGTAAAATATAGTTTTTGGCGCTCAAAGAAAGTTTATTTAACAATTGGCCGGTATCATCGGCTTCATCGCCGCTGTCTAAGGTTTTAGCGCCCTCATATATCACCACTAATTTCTCATCGTCAATTCCTGTAAAATAATTGACCTGCTTTTTTGACCAGGCTGTTGGAACTATAACGAATGGTGATCGCTTTGCAGCCGGAACAGCAGTTTTCATATAAAGCCATAGCCATAATTTACCGTAGTTTTCAGGGTTTTCAAAACAAAATGCATCGTGAAAAACCGGTATGGTTTTATAGCCTAAATGTACCAGGGGAACGCAATTATCAGTACAAAAGATAATATCACAGTTTTTAAAAAAAGCTTTAAGTGGCAAAACCAACTGCTTCCATAACTGGTACCTGGCATGTTCAATCAACCTAAATATTTTCTGCTCGCCGGTATAAACAGGTAAGCGTGTATCCAAAAAATGAAAATGAAGACTGTCGTTATTCATTTTTTTGAATTCGCGGCACAATTCTTCCAGATAGGTTTTTGTACCCGTTTTAGCTACCCGCAGGTCTCTTATATCTACACCTATAATTAATGGTTTATTTTCCTTCACGACTTTTGATCACTTTGGCAGGTACTCCTGCAACTATTGAATTGGGAGGCATTGATTTAGTAACCACGCTGCCAGCAGCTATTACACAACCCTCGCCGATAGTTACACCGGCCAAAATAGTAGCGCCCCCACCCACCCAGCAATTGTTGCAAATAACAACCGGGCTGGTGGTAACCCCTTGTGCTTTTATAGTTCGGGACAAATCCGAGAAATTATGATTTTCTGAAAATATCTTTACGCTTGGCCCCATAATTACATCATCGCCGATAGTAATGCCGCCCTCGCCTGCAAAGTAGGCCCGGGCGTTTATGCCGGTTCTATTGCCAATAACGATCCCTGTACCTTTTTGCGCGATCACTCCCGAACAAAATAATATCGAATCCCTGCCAATGGAAACCTGGTCGCCCAGTGTTATTCCATTTTCTGATAGTGCATTGATGCTTGCATTATCTTCCAGTATTAAATTTTTTCCTGCGGTTAACTGGTAACCATGCCGTACCTTAACATTCCTGCCAATAAATAGTAAACCTGATGAACTTTTTAAAAATGGCTTTAAAAATAATCCTCTTATTATCTGTATAAACCTGCGTTTGCTTAGATAAAACAAATCCCTGGCAGAGTAGGCGCTATTCCACTTGTAATCCGGATCATTTTTTAATTTTCTAATTACTTTTTCAATGGTCATATACAAGTACTGTTTGAGTTGTTTTTGGTTGCATAATCATACTGATCAATAAACCGGATAAAAACCAGTTCATATAAGCAAGGTACGATGACGATTCTACTTCTGATGTTAATAAAGGTATCAATAGCCCGATTTTTAAAAGTAAAACGGTCATACATACCTTTCTTTCTTTCCCTGCTAATTTTGGAAGCCACTTTAAGCTCGTTTTAATAAACAGGATGTATATAAACAAATATAATAGTAATGCCACTACTCCTACTTGCACGCCAATGATAATGAATTGATTTTCACCGCCTGTATTTTCGTTTAAAGTAGCCCCGACTCTTCCGGATGATCCTAACCCAAGTCCAAAAGGATGCTGGATTATGGCTGCAATCCCTTCGGCCCATTGTGCAAGATGCCCCAGGCTTGACGGATCACTAAAATTAATTGTATTCATAATAACCGAAATAACGCCGGTGGAGTTTTTTTCAAATTGAAGAAAAAGATATAAAATATAAATTGCAGCCAGCCCAAAGGCAACGTGGACGGTATTGACGATAATTTTTCGTTTTGTGATCAGCGCATAAACGTATATCATGATAAAGTAGCTTACCAACGATGCCCGCGACAAGGCAAACAAGATAGACAAAAGCGTGGCGCCCAGGGCAAGCATACCTGCGCCGTTAATATTGAACCTATTGTCATCCCTTGTGTACAAGCCTACAATTACTGCAAGGGCAAGCAGCGTAGCAGCGGCATGTTCAAGTGGATTAGTGAAAAAACTACCAAACCGTATTAATCCGCTGTCTGAGTTAAAAGTGGTTAGCAGGCCGTATTCGCCATTGGCGTCGAGGTTATAGAAATAGTAGCTGTAATCAAAATAGCCGGAATGAAATTGCAGGGGGCTTTGGGCGGCTACTTCAATCACGAGCACGGCCCCGGCTGCGATAGTCAGCAGTATGATATAATTAAAATATTTATTGATGTAAACAGTTTTGGGATCGAGAAAACGGCCGGTAAAATAAACCACAATATAAAAAGAGCTACTTTTTAACGCCATCAGTCGGCCTACAAAGCTTTGATCGCCAATGGGCAGTACCGCATAAATGATGGTATATAGAAGGTAGGCAAAAATAATATAGTCGATAAAATGAAACTTGGGGCGGTGTTTAAGGGCAACTAAATTTAGTATAAAAACAGTGATGATGAGTATTTCTTTAAAGGGCTGTAAAAAAGGAATCACATCTTTCAGCCCCAGCATAAAGGCAACAGACATAGCCGTTGTGTAAATAGAAAGACCAAATACCAGGAAGATAAGTACCCCGGCCCTGTTTCCTTTTAAAACCTCTCTGAATGCAACTACAAAGGAAATGACATAAATAAGCGGAAAAATGAACATGCTGTATAGGGATACTATATTATTTATTTATAGGCCAAATTAGGTTTTTTGGCGTGAATAATCCATCTTTCAGACCTTTAATTAAATATCCGGCCTTTTTATTACGGCCCCGAAGCTTAAAGTATATTAATAAAGAAATGTAATAAAAACCGCTTATAATTATATAAATGGGATAACAAAGCTTATTTCCGTATTTCCGTAAAACCCATAGGCGGTTCCTGCTCACATAATAATGAATTACCGGACTTAAAATCCCTTCCTTTCCTTTAACCTCCGCTTTGCCCGATACCCCTGCTTCATGATACATTTTGCATGAAGGTAAATAATGCAGTTCGTAACCCATTTCGCGTATCATGAAAGAAAGATCAACATCTTCATAATACAAAAAGAATTTTGGGTTAAACAGGCCGCATTTTATTAAAGCGCTGTTGCGGGTAAGCATGCAGCATCCTGTTACCCATTGGGCAGCTTTAAAAGTATCCGTGTCATTTTGCGCAGGAAGCTTCCTTTCAGAATAAATCAGACCCAATACCCGGTTAAACCCGCCTTTACCGTTCCATATTTTTGCTCTGTCGTGCATCCAATAAATAGCAGGCTGTACCGCCGCCGCTTCGGGGTAATTGTTTAAATGCGTGCTGAGCTTAGTAACAATATCCTCATCAACCAAAGTATCTGTATTGATGAGCAGCGAATAGGTATAACCTTTATCAATGCTATAATTTAAACCCCGGTTATTGCCTTCGGCAAAGCCCAGGTTTTCATGGTTATCAATATAGATCAGGTCGGGAAACTGCGTTTGCAGTAAGGTTAAGGAGCCATCTGTTGACCCATTATCGGCAATTATAATATCAAACAGGCGTTCGTCACAATACCGTTTTAACGATGTAATGCAATTAGCCGTATATACAGGCGTATTCCAGTTGAGCAATATTACGGCTACGGGTTTAGGCATTGTGTGTAGAAGGTTTTTTTATCGCGTACTCATACATCAGCCATGCTGCCGTTTCAACAATAAGGGTAAATGATCCAATTAAAAAAGCATTCCCTATGTTTAGGGATATAAATGCCACCAATATGGCTGTTATGAACAATATTACGGCAATCCTGAATATGTAAACCGTATTGTTTTTTAAAAGCTGATCAAGTACGTTTAAAACATTTAAAGCCGATATTGCCGGTACAAACGCCATTATCCTTAAAAACAAAACAGCAGTTGGGCTTGGTTCTGGTGAAAGTACCTGTATAATAAAACCGGCCAGGATAAATATAAGTATCGAACCTGCAAAAAACACCCCCGCAAGCAGGTATTTGGTTTTTTGGCGATAAGCGTTCCAAAACTTTATACTTTGCTTATATATATGAGCCGTATTTGGATAAATGGCGTTATTAATAGTAATAAGCAGGTTTCGGCATTGGCCTATTACCCTGTCACATAAAGTATATGGGCCCAATAAGGTCGCATAACCCCACCGCGGCAAAGCAAATATGATAATTGATTGCTGCAGGTTAATAGAAATGTTATTGATAGTAAGGTAAAAATTATCCTTACCTATTTTCGATAATTCGCTTTTTAATGGCAGTTGAAATGATAGTTTAAATGAAAAACCAAAATAGACCAATAAACCCAAATAGGTTAAAGTATTGCCCATACCTAAAATAAAATTAACCCACCCTGCGTTAGTGGGGCCCTTAATAAAAATAAGGATGGCCACGATGGCAACGGCATTAAATACCAGGTTACATATATTAAATAACTTTAGCTTTTCGGCTCCTATAAAAAAGCATAGCGGGTTAAAAACTTCGGCTAAAACAATGGGTATAGCCAGCAGCAGGTAAGGGTAATAAAGTGTGTTAAACCAGTGTAGTGCAAACATCAGCGCAATGAAAAGTATGAAAATAATTGCTCTTATCAGTAAAGTATTGTAAAACACCACGCTTAGCTTTTTATTATCCTTTATATTAAATGCAACATCCCTTACACCTGTTTGGCTAGTGCCATAACTAACAAAGGCTATCATAAACTGGGCAAACCTATTGGCATACATAATGGTGCCAAATTTATCAATGCCCACTATGCGTGTAACAATTGGAATAACAAGAAACATCAATAAAATATTGGAAAGCTGGATACCGCTTAAATTGAAAAAGTTTGACAGGATATTAGTTGCCCTCAATTGGCGGAAAGAGTCCTTTATGCGTTGTTTCAAAAGCTATGGATTGGTGTTGAAGCAAATTTAGCTTAATTTAATTATAAACAAGGTGAAGTGAGTGAGTGATGCCCCCAAATACCGGGAAATTGCTTAAAAAAAAACCTTTTCTTGATGGTGAAATTATGTTAACAACAAGAAAAATTTGGCTCAGAAATGTTAGGAAGTTTTTTGAAAAAGTTATCCACTTTCGGCAAAATATCAACAAAAGCATAGGTGTTCATTAGTTTGGTATATATTTAAAATTGTTAAGTACAAGATAGTATTTTGCACATTTTGACTTAATGCACTAAATACATAGTTTAATGTTAAGATGTGTGTTTCTGCAAATAAATTATGTTTTGATGTTTTTTGCAATCGTTTGTTTTAACAACAAAATGCTATAGTAATGACCTTTAAAAAAAACCTCCCGCTCATTTTACTTTTTATCCTTTTTCTGCAAAAAAACGGAATAGCACAGCAGGTAAGTATTGTGCCTGATCTTTCGGATGTATATGTTGATAAACTGGTTAACGTAGCCAAAAATTTCTATCCACGGGTTAAATCAGGCCAAAATCATATCAATGTAGCAACCGATATACTTAGAAAAAACAGGGCGGCATTTTGGGAAATTATAACCGCCTCATACGTATATCAACCCAACCAAAATGCACAGGTTAACCCGGTTTCGCCACAAACCAGTTATTTTAAAGGCTACCAGGCGGGTGTTTTTTTAAATATGGGCACATTATTGGAGAGGCCATTTTCGGTTAAACAATCAAAAGAGGAATTGCAGATAGCCGTTAATGACCGCGATGAGTATTTGATAACACTTGCAACCGAAGTTAAAAAAAGATATTATACTTTCCTGCAACGCCAGGCCGAAGTGAAAATACAGATAAAAACACTACAGGACAATGACGCTGTATTAAAAGATATCAGGTACAAGTTTGAAAAAGGTGAAGAAACATTTGCTGTTTATAACCAGGCGCAAATAAGCAATTCGTCTCAAATGATGTCAAAAGTGGCTGCCGAAGCCGCATTGTTTGCGGCAAGGGCCGATGTTGAAGAATTGCTGGGCACTAAAATAGAAAATATAAAATAATGAATTTCAGTAGTTTTTTTAGGATTCTTAAAAGGCATAAACTGACTTTAATTTTAGTTCCGTCTATTTCTATTATTATTGCTTATTTCCTGGTACGCAATCAACCCAATATTTACTCGTCGCAGGTAAAAATAGCAACCGGCATTACCGACCAAACCCAAAAGGTTTTAAGCATTGTTGCCGATGCACAGGAATCAAAAATAAACCAGGATTTCAGCAACCTGATTGAGATGCTGCGATCAAAAAAAGTTTTAGACCAGGTTGGTTACAAATTAATGATCCATGACCTCACCAATGAACCCTATGTTAAGCCAAGCGTTTTATTTAAACAATTAAATAGCAGTGCAAAGGCCCACGCCGTACAGGTTTATACCAGGTTATATAATACGCGCAAACCATTGGCATTATCTGATGACGATCAAAATGGATTAAACCAATTGCTCGAATCAATGCACTATGATAATGCATCGTTATATAAAAGCATAACGGTTTACCGCCTGGAAAGCAGCGATTATCTTTTAGTTCAGTTTGACTCGGAAAATCCGGCTTTATCGGCTGACGCTGCAAATAGCCTTAGCCAGGAGTTTATTGACTATTATACTTACCTGGTAAAGGATAGCCAAAAGAAAGCGATTGACTTTTGGACAGGTTTGTTAAAGACAAAACAGGATACCTTAGATAAGGAAACAAACGCGTTAAAAGAATATAAGATAAGTCATAACGTTGTTAGCCCTACCGAGAAGGCAAGGAACTTATATACTCAAATGTCTGATTACGAAGGGCGACGGGAAGAGGCACAGAAAGAAATAGAATCTACCAGGGCAGCCATTAACGATATTGACAGCCAGTTTGATCCGCGCGACCGTCAATATGCGGAAAGTGCCCAGGCCAATGCCAGCCAGCGCATCTTATCAACTCAGAACCAGTTGCAGGCACTTAACGACGAGTATGTAAAAAGTGATTTTGACCCCAAGTATGAACCCAAAATGGATTCGCTCAACAAGGTTATAACTGCTAAAGTGCGGCAGCTATCTGACAAATATGTTTTAAACCCGTTAGCTACCAAACAAGCATTGGTTGAGCAGAGGTTACAATTGCGGATACGGTATGACCTGGCAACAGCCAGTACAGCCTCAATTAACAGGGAACTGGCCCGTTTAAACAAAGAGTTTGACCAGCTTGTGCCAACAGAAGGGGCGGTTGAAGCTTATCAAAATGCAATTAGCAGGGCAACTACCGAGTACCTGGAAGTGTTGCAGCGGTACAACCAAACCAACCTCGAATCGAAAATTGCTGTGCAGTTGAGAGTATTGGAACCCGGTGAAGCCGGTGTGGCGCAACCCTCAAAAAAAATGCTGCTGGTGATTATCAGCGGTGTTGTAACCCTTGCGTTTTGTATTTTAAGCTTATTTGTGCTTTTCTTTTTTGATAGCAGCATACGTACCCCGCAGGAGTTGGCTAATGCTTCCAAAATTCCTGTTTTGGGGCATATTTGCTTATTAAACAGTAAAATAATTGATTTGCGCGAGATCTGGAGCAATACGCCAACTACAGGCGAAGCAAGGCATTTTAGAAACCTGATGCAATCATTACGTTTTGAAACTGATAATGAGCTTGCAGGTAAAAAGGTATTACTGATCAATAGTATTTCAAAGGCCGCCGGGAAAACTTTTGTGGCTATTAACCTCGCTTACGCTTATTCATTTATCAATAAAAAAGTATTAATAATAGACGGTAATATTAATAATAACGGCATTACCGGGTTTACGAATACCAAATATTATATTGAAGATTTTTTAAATGGCGGCCTGGATAATGACTTTTTTGAAACAAATTCAAAAATAAAGGTTTTGGGTAACAAAGGCGGCAATTTTTCATTATTAGAGATAAGCGGCGAAAAAAACATTGCCGAGAAATTTGAAAAACTTAAAGAAGTATTTGATATTATAATTATTGAAAGCCCATCATTAGGTAATTTAAATAAATCAAAAGAGTGGATATTGTTTGCTGATAAAGTTGTTACCATATTTGAGTCGAGCAAATCTATCAATGAAAAATATAGGCCAAACGTTGCGTATCTTAAAAGTTTGGATGGTAAGTTTATAGGGTGGATATTGAATTTAGTGAAGTGCAACGATTATGAGCACCTGTGTGAAGAATAAAAATAGCTTTAGTAAAATTTTTTATAATGGTATTGGTTTGGCTGATATGGATTTTATTACAGGTGCTTATAGGTTACAACCTGGTTTTACCGGTAATTATTTACCTGGTATCGTTATTAAAAAAAGAACCTGTTATACCGGCTAATGATAATACAGAAGCTGATTATGCGCTTATTGTAACGGCTTATGAACAGGTAACCAATATCCCGGCTGTAGTAAATTCAATATTAAGCCTTAATTACAAGCAATACCTTATATACATTGTTGCCGATAAATGCGATGTAAGCGGGTTACAGTTTGATGATGAACGCGTAATTGTTTTGCGGCCCGAAACTACATTGGCCAGTAATACCCGCTCGCATTTTTACGCTATTCATAATTTTAAGCGTGATCATGAACGGCTAACCATTATTGATAGTGATAACCTGGTACACCCCGAATACCTGAACGAACTTGATAAATATTTTAATGCCGGTTATTTGGCGGTACAGGGAATACGCGAAGCAAAAAACCTAAATACTACCTATGCCTGCCTTGATGCCGCCCGCGATATTTATTACCATTTTTATGACGGTAAAATACTGTTTAAAGTGGGCTCGTCGGCAACGCTCGCGGGGTCGGGAATGGCTTTTACAACAGCTTTGTACCGCGAATGCCTTGAACATTTGGATATTACAGGGGCAGGGTTTGATAAAGTACTGCAATCGGCCATCGTAGGGCGCGATATCAGGATAGCTTTTGCAGGCAGTGCCATAGTATATGACGAAAAAACAAGCGACACCGGGCAGTTGGTTAACCAGCGTTCAAGATGGATAAATACATGGTTTAAATATTTTAAGTTTGGTTTTACGCTATTGGCAAAGGGCATTGCAAAACCAAGTTGGAACCAGTTTTTGTTCGGCCTTATTTTATTGAGGCCGCCTTTATTTATTTTCCTGCTACTATCAGTTTTTTGCTTGTTTATTAACGTGTTTATAAGTTGGGCGGTGGCGTTACTTTGGGTGTTTGGCTTTTTGATTTTTATAATCGGTTTTTTATTAGCGCTGGTTCAATCACCTACTGATAAGCGCATCTATCAATCGCTTATAAATATCCCGAAGTTTATTTTTTTCCAGGTAGCGGCATTATTAAAAGTCAATAAGGCCAATCAACGATCAGTGGCTACGCGCCATACGTATAATAACCCCGAAGACCATGAGAGTTAACCCATCAGCTAAAGCTTTACGCAGCGATAATAAAGAGGAGATGAAGGCATTGGTTGAGCGTACATGCAGGGTGATAGCCATTATTGTTGCAGCTTTAAGCACATTTTCGCTTTTTTTTAAAATTTTATTTTTTTAAGAGTTGGCAAAATCCCCAGATACCGTTAAGCGTAACGCATGGTCAATATCAATGAGTGATATTTCATCATGGTTTAACCGTGTTTTTTTTATCGAAAAGCTATATAACTTAACCGGGGTTATTGTATTGTTAGTGTTTGCCGCCATAATTGCCGGTGGAACGGTGTATATAGGTTATTCATTTGGCATTATGTTGATGTTTGCCGTATTCCTGTTACCCCTACTTTACTGTATTGTGTTTTACCCCAAGTTTGGCATTGTGATTTTGCTTGTAATGGCCTATGCAATATGGAAAGTGGCCCCACTGGTTCCGATCCCCATAGGTACGGTAATGGATGGTTTGCAAGCATTACTTATTTTGGGTTTGGTTATCAGGCTAAAGTTTTACAAAGGGAGCGAGATCTTTAAAAATTCGGTAACAACGGTTTTACTGATATGGATCATTTACAATTTCGTGGAAATTGGTAACCCCTCAGCAACCTCAAGGCTATCATGGTTATATACCATACGTACGGTAGGCACTGTGGGATTAACGTACTATGTATATATGTATAATATCCGCTCGGTTAAATTTATCAGGATGATATTTGTACTGTGGCTTATATTGAGTGTTGCCGGTGCGCTTTATGGCTTTAAACAGGAGTATTTTGGTTTCACCCCCGAGGAAGACGCATACCTTCACTCAGATCCGGCTATTGAAAACCTATTGTTTATAGGCGGGCACTGGCGTAAATTCTCTTTCTTTTCAGACCCCGTGGTATTTGCCTATAATATGGTAATGCCCAGCATACTTTGTATTTGTATTATAGCGGGGCAGTTTAAGCTTTGGAAAAAAGTTGTATGCGCTTTCCTGATCCTGATCTTTTTTATGGCTATGCTGTTTACCGGAACGCGTGGCGCTAACGTGTTGTTGCCTGCGGCATTGGTTTTGTTTGCCATTTTAAGGTATAACAAAAAGATGCTGATGTTTGCAGGTGTTGGGCTTTTGTTTTTTTATATATTGATTATTATACCAACCAATAATGTTAATATAAAGCGCTTTCAAAGCGCTTTTAGCCCTAATAATGATGATTCATATAATGTTCGTAAAGCCAATCAGAAACGCATACAGCCTTTTATATTGTCGCACCCACTTGGAGGCGGTTTAGGTTCAACGGGTACCTGGGGCAAACGGTTTTCGCCGGGCTCGTACCTGTCCGAGTTTCCGCCCGATAGCGGATATATAAGGGTAGCAGTAGAGGAGGGGTGGATTGGCTTATTGATTTTTTGTACAATGATGTTTGTTTTTATTAAAACAGGCATTGATAATTATTACAAAATACAAGACCCCGAACTTAAAACATATTGCCTTGCTATGACGCTGGTTGTATTTGCCTACAACGTGGCAAATTTTCCGCAGGAGGCGTTGGTGCAGTTTCCGTCAAATATATTTTTTTATATGGAGGTAGCCCTGATCAATATAACCTACCAGTTAGATTTGGAGCTAACAGAAAAGAAGCGGAAAGCATTAGTGCTGCAAAACACAGATATTTATCCTAATATGAAATAACATGATCACTAACCAGGATATTATTATAGTAGGCCAACAGCCGTGGGATGTTGAGATAGGAAGCAATTGCAAAAATATCGCCTTAGAAATGAGCCGGCATAACCGCGTGCTGTATATCAACTCTCCGCTTGACCGTATCACCTTGTTTAAGCAAAAAAATACCCCCGCAGTGCTAAAAAGGCTTGATGTAATTAAAGGGAAGACGGACGGCCTGATTCAATTGAATGATAATTTATGGACCTATTATCCCGACACGATAATTGAATCAATAAACTGGATAAAGTTTGATGGTATTTATACCTGGTTAAATAAACTTAATAATAAACGTTTTGCCACCTCTATAAAAAAAGCAATTAAACAGCTGGACTTTAAAAACTTTATCCTGTTTAATGATAATGATATGTTTAGGTGTTTTTACCTGCAAGAGCTTTTGAAACCCGTTACAAGCATTTATTATGTACGTGACTATATGCTGGCTGTTGGTTACTGGCAACTGCACGGTACCAAACTGGAGCCCGAACTCATTAAAAAAAGCGATCTATGTGTGGCCAACTCCACCTACCTGGCCGATTATTGTAAACAATATAACAACCGGTCATTTTATGTAGGGCAGGGGTGCGAACTGGAAATATTTACCGGGTACGATCATAAAAAGACAGCACCGGCTGATATTGCCGCTATACCTAAGCCGGTTATAGGATATGTTGGCGCGTTGCAAAGCATCAGGCTTGATATGGGCCTGATAAAGTACCTGGCCATACAAAGGCCTGACTGGAGTATTGTATTAGTTGGGCCCGAGGATGATGAGTTTAAGGGCAGCGACTTGCATGAACAAAAAAACATTTACTTTTTAGGGGCAAAAAATCCGGATATGCTGCCCAATTATATAGCTGCCTTTGATGTATGCATTAACCCGCAGCTGGTAAACCAGGTAACTATTGGTAACTATCCCCGCAAAATTGATGAGTACCTGGCTATGGGTAAACCGGTAGTAGCTACCCGCACCAATGCCATGAGCGTGTTTGAAGATCACACCTATTTATGCGATACAAAGGAACAGTACGTTACAGCCATTGCGCAAGCGCTTAATGATGATTCAACAATA
>JABDBT010000011.1 GCA_013288465.1 Bacteroidota bacterium
GTTTTTTGCAGAAGCATGGCAGAGGATTTCCGAAAGTATTATTTGAATAAATGCCATAATCATGATTATAAAAAGCTTGTATAAGGTCTTATTTCAGGTCGATACATATTATACATCCCGGTGCTCCGAAGCGCATGGCAAAACCCGGTCAACCCTTTCAGAATATTCAATTTATAGGGTCCCAATCTCGTAGTTAAAAAAACGCATAACATTCGTTTAATGATAATTATGATTTAGTTCTCTTTCATCAACTCGCTTACTTTTTGTTGTAATTGCTCTTTATCAGGTAAGTAAAGTTGGTATTTGGAAACGAAAATAGTATTGGTTATACCGCCAGTTGCATACTCCACTAATATTTCATCTTTATCAGCAGATAGAATAATACCTATTGGTTCATTATCACCCTCAACATTTTCTTCGCTTTTAAAATAATTGAGATATAAATTCATCTGCCCTATATCATTATGTTTTACCTTTCTAATCTTGAGATCAATTAAAACAAAGCATTTCAAAATGCGGTGATAAAATACCAGGTCAACATAGAGGTGTGTGTTACGTATTGAAATTTTGTATTGCCGGGCCACAAAGGCGAAGCCTTTGCATAACTCTAATAAAAACAATTGGAGGTTATCAATGATTTTCTGTTCTAGATGCTTTTCTGTTACTTTATATGCCTGTGGTATTTGCAGAAAATCCAAAATATAAGGGTCTTTGGTAACGTCTTTCGGACTAAGCAACACATGGCCTTTACTAGCAAGTTCTAATATGCTGGCTTTATCTTTACTCAAGGCGAGCCGTTCAAACAAGGCCGTATCAACCTGTCTTTCCAATTCCCGTGTTCCCCAATTTTCTTTAAGGGATTGTGCCTCATAAAATTTTCGCGCCGTTAAGTCGGAAATGCCTAACAAAACAACAATATGTGTCCAGCTCAATTTGGCAGGCACTGCCTGCCATTTTTGATAAGCCAAATAAAAGCGGCGCATATCCAAAACGTTACGCCTGCCAAATCCTTTGCCATATCGCAATTTTAAATCTTTGGAAAGGGTTGATAATAAGTCACTTCCGTATTCTGCCCGTTCTTGACCATTCTGCTCATATTCAACAATGTGCCTGCCGATTTCCCAATTCGCTTTGACCAATTCTGTATTTACAGCTTTCGCAGCATGAAAACGTGCGCCTTATATGGTGTTGCCAATATTATCCAGCAACTGGTGGTATTTGTTTTGGTCGAGTGTCATTAAGAGCTTTTAAATTTATAAATCAAATGTAAGTGATTTAGGCAATACCCGTTTATCAGATTAGGGAATCGATCAGATCAGCCATTACAGCGGGGCTATCTAAAGGAATATCACTTAAGATCGCCCAAAGCCCCCGTCATATTTTATTAACCGGGGCTTTTTTTAATCCTCACAACTTTTCCGAGGCAACTTAAACACCAAATTCGCTGTATTCATCAATAGATGAAATTGATTAACTAATGAAAATAAAGGCGGGCATAAGTTATTTACGGCGCGACCTGTTGCGCGTGTTTTTATTGCTTTGGAAAGCTGATAAACCTACCGCCCTTATTAATATAGTTTTGCAATTTATACAGGCCCTGTTACCTGTGGTATCATTATACTTTATTAAAGCGCTTATTGATGCGTTGGTTAAGGGCAATAAACAGTTTGATGAAATTATCCCGCTGCTTATTGCCTTTGGCTTATTGCAGTTTTTTTTGGCGCTATCCACTCAATACGCCAATTATATTAATACCATACACCAGGAAACCATAACCGATTATTTATCGGGCGAGGTATTGAACAAAGCTATTGAGGTTGATTATGCTTATTATGAAAACCCCGCTTATCATGATACGCTGCATTTGGCTCAGCTACAGTCGTTATACAAAGCCACCACATTATTGGCAAATTTTAATTCGCTGCTGCTTAATAGTTTGTCGCTTATTTTTTTGATAGCGTTCTTTTTTACGCTGCATTCCTTATTTGCTTTGCTGTTTATGGGGCTATCCATACCGCTGGCTATTATTAAATGGTATTCGGGTTTTGAGCTGCTACGGTTAGACCGCAAGTTTGCCCCTTTAGAACGTGAAGCAGGTTATTTACACCATACCTTAACCGGCGTTAGCTACGCGAAAGAAGTTCGGGTTTTAGGATTCGGCCATAGCTTTATTAAAAAGTTTAATACCATACGCAAGCATATTCACCAGGCTAAAAAACAATTGCATGTAAAACTTACGGGGTATAGCTTAATAGCCGAGTCGGTTGAAATTATTGTGATGACGTTTATTTTTGCCCTGCTGGCTAAATACACCTGGGAAAAAACTATTACTATTGGCGTATTTGTTATCTACATACAGGGTTTTCAACGCCTGCAAAGCACTTCAAAAAACTTTTTGCAATCGGTAGTGCAAATTTTTCAGCAGCGGTTGTTTTTGCAGGACCTGTTTGCCTTTTTCGATATTGAAATTAATAAAGATACCGCGGGCACTGCCCCATTCCCGCCGGTACAACAAGGGCTTAGCGTACAAAACCTATCATTTACCTATCCACAAACCAGCAAACAGGTATTGCATAATATTTCTATCGAATGCGGACCGGGTAAAATTATAGCCATCGTGGGTGAAAACGGCTCAGGCAAGTCAACACTGGTAAAATTGCTTGCGCGTTTGTACAGCCTGCAGGCTGGAAGTATAAAAATTGAGGATGTTGCAATTAATGATATTTTGACGGATGATTTCAGGTCGCAGTCTATCTTCCTGTTCCAGGATTTTGAAAAATACTTTTTAACTATCGAAGAAAATATTGCCTTAGGTGAGGACAAAAAGAAAGAAAACCCCGATACAGTAAAAAATGCCGCTGTTTTATCGGGGGCGCATGATTTTATTGCCAAATTATCCAAAGGTTATCAAACCCGTATGGGGCGCCTGTTTGAGGGCAGCGAGCAAATTAGTGGCGGCCAGTGGCAAAAACTGGCATTGGCCCGGCTATTTTATAAAGAAACCCAATTGATGGTATTGGACGAACCCACCAGCGCCCTTGACGCTACCGCCGAATTTGAATTGTTTAAAAATGTGAAAGATGGCCTGGGCGAAAAAATGGTGATATTGATAACCCACCGTTTATACAATTTAAAAATGGCCGATCATATTTATGTAATGCAGGATGGCCGCATAGCCGAACAAGGCACTTTTGAAAACCTGGTTGACAAAGGCGGAGTTTTTACAAAAATGTATAACACGCAAAAACTATAGGTTGAAGCGAGCTTTTTGGCAGAAAAATATTTGTAGATATCAAAATTATCCCTACCTTGACTAAAAAAGTAGTTTATGAAAAAACTTGCCTTATTGCTTTTATTGCCCGGTTTGGTTGCAATAAAAAGCGTGTCAGCCCAAACAACTGAACATCTTAAGCTATCAAGCCAATACCCGGCCGCAGGCGAAAAGATAACTTTTACTTATGACCCTACCGGCACGCCGCTGGCTGATAAAGCCGACCCGGAAGGTGTCATATACTTTATGGATAATAAAGATTTCCCTGCTATAGATATTGATTTTAAACATGACGGCAAACTGCTTACCGGTTCATTTACTGTGCCCGCTAATACAAAATTCTTGTTTTTCAGCCTAAAAAAGGACACCACTTTTGATAGCAATAACAAATTGGGCTATACCTATTTCATTTACAAAAATCAACAGCCTGTTGAAGGCGCTTATGCTCAAAAGGCATATATGCTGGCAAGTGGTGTAGGGGCCCATTATAGTAAAATAAAAACAGATGCGCCTATGGCCATAAGTTTATTCCAAAAGGAATTTGAATTATATCCCGAAAGCAAAAAAGATTACCAGGTTACTTATACTTCCTTTTTGTTTGCATCTAAAGACCCTGCTATAAAAGCATTGGCAGATGGGCAAATCACAGAGATGGCACAAAGCGGTGACGAAAAGCGCATGGCAGCTGCATCTGTATTTCTGAAAAGGCTTAAAAAAGCAGCCCAAGCCGATTCATTAACCGCGGTTATCAAATCAAAATTCCCTGAAAGCGCTGCCAAAAGTGAAATGGCCAATGCTTTTAATAAAGAAACTGACCCGGTAAAAAAAGAGGCTTTGTATAATGAATATATAAAGAAATACCCTGAAAACACCACAGATAAAAATACCACAGAAGATGTTTACAGGCTGCTGGTTGCGCGCGAATATTTAACGGCGAATAAATTTGACGATTATGAACGGCTTGCCCCGCAAATAAAGAACAAATCAAACGTTGCTTCAATTTTAAACAATGCTGCCTGGGCCATGGCTCAAAAAGACGAACACATGGCCGAGGCGAAAAAATTGTCGAAGCAATCGCTTGATCTGATTAATGCTAATATAAAAAAGCCAGAACCGACGGCGTTCCAATCGCCAAAATCAATGGTTAAAAACTACAAATCAGTGTTAGGCACTTACGGTGATACTTACGCTTATATTTTAGCTAAACAAGGTAATTTTAAAGAAGCCTACACTTATGAAGCGCCTATTTATAAAGACTCGAGAGGTATGAGCGCAAGCATGAATGAAACTTACTCAACCATATTAAACGGATTAGGCAAAAACCAGGAGGCCATGCAGGTGATCGAAGAGGCTATACAGAAAGGCAAAAGTACCGGGGTAATGGTTGGCACGCTAAAAGATGCTTATACCAAACAAAAAGGATCAGACAAAGGGTTTGAGGCCTATTATTCGCCTCTAAGAGAAGTGTACATACAGAAATTAAAAGGCGACCTGCTTAAAGAAATGATAAGCAAACCGGCTCCTGCATTTGCATTGAAAGACTTTGACGGCAAAACCGTTTCATTGGCCGACCTGAAAGGTAAAGTGGTAATTGTTGATTTCTGGGCTACCTGGTGCGGGCCGTGCAAAGCATCGTTCCCCGGTATGCAGATGGCAGTAACTAAATTTAAAGACAACCCTAACGTGAAATTCTTATTTATTGATACCTGGGAATCAACTGAAAACTTCCAGGCCGAAGCCAAGAAATTTATTGCCGATAACAAATACACCTTTAATGTGCTATATGATGAAAAAAACAGCGAAGGCAAACACGGAAAAATTGTTGCCGACTATGGTGTAGATGGTATCCCAACTAAATTTATTTTGGATGGTAACGGTAACATCAGGTTTAAAAAAGTTGGGTTTGATGGCAGCGCCGAAGCATTGGTTGACGAAGTTGCTACCATGATCGATATGACCGCTCACGCAGCCACCGCACCGGGCGACCAAAAGGTAAGTATGATCAAAGTGCCCAATTAACAAGTTATGAGAATCAAGAGTCAAGAACCAAGAGCCAAGGAAAATTTTTTGGTCTTGATTCTTGGCTCTTGTATCTTGGCTCTCATTAGTGTATAAGCCTGGTTTTCGGATCAGGCTTTTTCTTTTTTGGCTAAATTTGATTTGTATAAAAATGAGAAAAATACCAAAACCATTGGAGGGGGAATACCCGCCTTATGCTATCATGTATATAAAGCTGATACCTGATGATGGGTTGGTTTTACAACATCTTTGGGATAATTTTGTAGCTGCAAAGGAGTTCATTTACAGCCTGCCACCAAAAATGCTGTACTACCGGTACGCAAAAGATAAGTGGAGTATTAAAGAGGTGCTGGTTCATATTATAGATGACGAACGGATATTTGCCTACCGGGCGCTTCGCTTTGCCCGCAATGAGCAAATGAACCTCATTGGTTTTGACCAGGATGCTTATGCCCTTTTTTCAAATGCCGATGAGCGCGAACTGGATAATATATTTGAAGAGTATGAAGCTGTTCGTAAATCAACAATTGCTTTGTTTAACGGCTTGCCCGAAGAATCATTGGTACGCATGGGAAAAGGCACCGGCAGTTTCAATAACGCCACAGTGCGGGCTTTAGCTTATCATATCGCCGGGCATGAACAGCATCATATTAACTTGTTAAAAGAGCTTTACTTACCCGCTTTTAAAAACATTTCCTGAATTTTTATTGTCGTACTAAACATCTTTTATAATAACTTTATAAAAAAAGACATCTATGCCCGACGAACAATTATGCGGTCATATCACCGCTATCAAAAAACTGCAAAACCCCAAAGAGCTGGTGTGCGAAGAATGTATTAAAACCGGCGATGAGTGGGTGCATCTGCGTACCTGCCAAACTTGTGGCGTAACCCTTTGTTGCGATAGCTCGCCAAATACACACATGACAGAGCATCACCATGCTACGGGCCACCCGGTAATTATATCGGGCCAGCCCGATGAGCGGTGGATATATTGCTATCCCGATGACCTTTTTGCCGAGTATTAATAACAATAAGTATGAAAACTAACTGGCCCGTATTAAAGTTCGAAGACCTGAAGGAAACCATAACCACCGTTCAGCTATGGTCGCAAATTGTGGGGAAGATACGCCTTGTAAAAACGCCCTGGCTTAACCATTCGTGGCATGTTACTTTATATGTATCGCCAAACGGTTTAACTACCAATAGCATCCCTTATGAAAAAGGATTTTTCCGCATTGATTTTGATTTTATCAAGCACCAGTTATTGATTGTTTGCAGCAGCGGGAGCTATGAACAGGTTGACCTTTATCCGCGTACGGTAGCCAGCTTTTATAAAGAGCTTTTTGATAAACTGGCATTGATGGGCATTGACGTTACCATTTATGCCAAACCTAACGAGGTTGTGCCTGCAATTCCGTTTGAAGAAGACGAAACCCATTTTCAATACGATAAAAACCAGATGCACTTGTTTTGGCAGGCGCTGGTAAAAATTGATACCATATTTACCCGCTTCAGAACCGGGTTTACCGGCAAATGCAGCCCGGTTCATTTGTTTTGGGGCGCATTTGATTTGGCGGTTACCCGTTTCTCAGGGCGAAAAGCGCCGCAATACTCGGGTGCTGTACCCAATATGTCGTTAGCGGTAATGCAGGAGGCATACTCGCACGAGGTAAGCAGTTGCGGCTTTTGGGCGGGTAGTGACGATTTTCCCCACCCTGCTTTTTATGCTTATTGTTACCCAACCCCCGAATTATTTGGCGAACAACCTGTTGAACCCAAGGAAGCTTTTTTCAGCAAAGAAATGGGCGAGTTTTTGCTTAAATACGATGATGTGATTAACGCTGCTGATCCCGAAAAATACTTGCAGTCGTTTTTACAATCAACCTATGAAGCCGCGGCCAATACCGGCAAATGGGATAGGGCTGCATTAGAATGTGACCTTTCTGATTTTGAAAAGAAACGTAAATAAATAAATTTAAGTTTCTATATTCATGCGAATAAAGAACCAAGAGTCAAGAATCAAGAGCCAAGAGAGAGAGAAGAGTAAAATCGCGCTTATTATTGTCCAATGTCGATGTGATCTGCCTTAATTTTTCCCTACGCTACTATTCTCTTGACTCCTGGTTCTTGACTCTTGATTCACATTATACAACAGCCAATATTTATCGGCTTAATTTACTTATATGAATAAAACAGGCTATTCCGTAATGTTATGTGCGGCTTTATTTGGCGCTTCATGCCATTCGTTAAATAATAAAAATACAGCAGGCGAAAATGACATCGCAAGCCAGCATAGCGCTTATGACGACAGTACTTTGCGTCAAACGCAGTTGCCTGTATTGATGCCGTTTAACCGCATTATCCAACCTGCCGGAACGGTTGTACAGTACGGTGATGGAGCCCAGGAAAATCATTCGCTGGATGCCCGCATTATTCCGGGTACAAATATGCTGGCTGTTGAAGACCGCTACGGGATCGCTATTGTAGATACTAAAAAGGGCGAGGCCGCAGCCCGTTGGGGCTACTCGATCGATCGTAAATTCAGGGGGGTAATGAGCACCTATTCGGGCATTCGGGTTTTTAACTCAAATGGCGAAACACAAATATTCTGGAGCGCGGCCAATGCCGACCATGATTCGTATGTAATGCAGGCGGTTTGGGATGGCAGTAAGTTAAGCCTTAAAAACGCCATTCCGTTTAAAGCCGAAGGGGAATCGCCGTTGGCGCTGCCCAATGGGTTAGCAGTTGAAAATGAAAACGGCACCGATTATTTATATGTAGTGCTTAACGGCAATAATCAGTTAGTAAAGCTCGATCTGAAAACACAGGCTATAAAATGGGCAAAGCCCACCGGTGTTGCGCCTTACGGCATTACATTGGTTAATGGCAAAGCTTATGTAACCAACTGGGGCGGCCCAATGCCGGTTGACACCAGCCATGAAACCGCTGGGGTACCGTACGGAAAGGCCTATATCGATCCTAAAACAGGCGCTATCAGCAGGGGTACTGTTTCAGTATTTAATATGGAGAACGGTGCGGTAATTGCCGCGATAGAAACCGGGTTGCATCCCAATGATATTACCCATAGCGCCGATAATAAATTTATATATGTAGCCAATGGCAACAGCGATAATATAACCGTTATTGATGCCAACAGGAATAAAATAACCGAAGTTATACCCGTAAACTTGTTTAGTGAACACAAGGACCTGGTGGGCGATTCGCCAAATGCTTTAAGAGTAAGTGATGATGGGCATTTACTGTACGTGGCCAATGGTTTGGATAATGCCGTTGCTGTGGTTCAGTTAGGGTCGAACGCGGCTGCAGCGGGTACAGGTAAAAGCTTTATAAAAGGGTTTATCCCTACCGAGGCTTATCCGGCCGGGCTCGAAATATCAAACAACACCCTGTTTGTAACCAACCTGGAAGGCGAAGGCGCACGGGTAAACAGCAGTACATTAAAAAAAGTTGGCGATGTGCCCGAAACAAAAGGCGGGGCCTACAATTCACATCATCAAACAGCTACCTTATCTATCATCTCATTACCGGATGATGCGCGGTTGGCTGATTATACAGCACAGGTGAAGAAGCTAAACCTCCTGTTCAGGGCTAAACTGGCCGATTTGCTGCCGCGAAAAAACATCGCCCCCAAACCTGTTCCCGAGCGTATTGGCGAACCTTCGGTATTTAAGCATGTAATTTATATCATTAAAGAAAACAGGACTTATGACCAGGTATTGGGCGATATGAAGGAAGGGGATGGCCGTGCCGATCTTTGCTTATTTGGCAACGAGGTTACACCCAATGAACACCAATTGGCGAAAGACTTTTTACTGATGGATAATTATTATGCATCGGGCAAATCATCAGCCGAAGGTCACCAATGGACAGACGCGGCTATGGTAACTGATTATGTGGAGAAAAGCGTAAGGGCATGGTTTCGCAGTTACCCGCATGTACAAACGGATGCCATGGTTTATGATAAGCAAGGCTTTATATGGAACAATGCCGCCGACCATGGCAAAAGTGTGCGGATATATGGCGAGGCTTGTACGCCGCAGTTTAAAAAAGGCACCACCTGGACAGAGATATATGATAATTATAAAGCAGGCAAACCTTTTGTGTTTAAAAACACCAGTACTATATCAAGGGTAAGGCCCTTACTGTCGCCAACCTACCCGGGTTTTGATAACCATGAAATTAACGACCAGCTGCGCGCGTCGGCATTTATTAATGAATTAAGCGATTATGAAAAACAGGGCGGCGACAACCTGCCCGAGCTGATGGTGATGGCGCTCCCTGCCGACCATACCGCCGGGACACGCGTGGGGATGCCTACACCAAGGGCAAAAGTAGCCGATAATGATCTTGCTTTAGGGCGTATTATTGAGGCGGTTACCAAAAGTCGTTTCTGGAAAAACACGGTAATATTTGTAACCGAAGATGATTCGCAAGCGGGCTGGGACCATGTATCGGCCTACCGCACTACAGGGTTTGTGATAAGACCCTATAGTAGATTACAGCAAACCGTGCACACCAATTACAATCAAACCTGCATTGTACGCACCATTGAGCAAATATTGGGCATACCCCCCATGAACACTATTGACGCTACGGCTTTGCCTATGTTTACCTGTTTTACCAATCGCCCGGCAGATTTTAGGTATAAGGCTTTGCCTAATCAAATTCCGTTAAATGAAATGAACCCTAAGCTATCTATGTTGAAAGGGATGGAGCTGTTTTACGCCAAACAATCCATGCGGCCGGAGTTTGACCATATTGATGGCGGTAATGATGACATGATGAATAAAATTATATGGCATGCCGGCAAAGGCGCTAAACCCTACCCGGCAAAATTGGCTGGGAAAGCGGGGGATGATGATTAGTTGGTAAGTGTGTAAAGTATTTATAACAGTTATTTAATCAATATTTTATGTAAAAGTTAATATGGGATTTTAACGGCAAAATTTTACTTTTACAACCATTAATCGATATACACATTCTATCCAACATCAATATAAACAATGAAAAAAGTAATTCTTGTTACCGGCGCTTCATCCGGCTTAGGTTTGGCTACCGCAAATGCATTAGCTGCACAGGGACATACCGTTTATGGCACCACCCGCGACATTAAACGTATCAAAGGCGTATCATTTAACCCATTGCAAATGGATGTTACTGACGATGCTTCGGTAAACGCAGCGGTTGAAAAGATCATTAAGGCCGAGGGTAAAATAGATGTACTGGTAAACAATGCCGGCAACGGAATTACCGGGCCGTTATACGCCATGCCTGTTGAGTTTGCCAAAAAGCAATTTGAGGTTAACTTTTTTGGTGTGGTGCGGGTAAGCAGCGCCGTTTTACCCGGCATGATTGAAAAGAAACAAGGTTTGGTTATTAATATTGGCTCGTTAGCAGGCCTTTTTGGCTTGCCTTACCAGGGTTTATACAGCGCATCGAAATTTGCTGTTGAAGGGTATTCAGAAAGCCTGCGGATGGAACTGCAAAACACTGGTGTTAAAGTAAGCGTTATTAACCCCGGCGATTTTAAAACTGATTTTACCGGTAACCGCGAGAAACTGCCATTTACAATAAAAAACGAAGCTTTAGAAAAAGAGTTTAATGCCGCCGTTGCCGCCATGGAAAAAGATGAAAGCATTGGTGCCAGCCCCGATAAACTGGCAGCGCAGATATGCAGGATCGTAGGCAAATCAAAACCTGCGCATAGCTATTTGGTTGGCGCTATTGGCCAAACTATTGTGCCTACGTTAAAGGCGGTATTGCCCGGCGGGCTATTTGTTAAATTAATGAATGACCATTACGGTATAAAATAACAACCGCAATTTCCCCAGGATAAGCCATGCCCGGCAGATCGTTCAACCCGATTTGCCGGGTTTTTTTTATGCGTTTATCAAAAACATAATTTCGTAAACGCACTCAAAATTACATCCCGATCGCTATAATTCAGGCTTTGTGCCCTTTGAGTAAATTCTCTGTGCTCTCTGTGGTTCAATTAACCACAAAGGACACTAAGTAAAGGCACGGAGGCACAGAGGAAAAATATGATTTCGAGCGTATGTTTTTTTGATTCCCCCGCATTTTATGCCTGTTTTTTGGCGGGATAGCAAGCCAGACACCCTTTAAAACACCCTTATTTAAAATAATTCTAAATAACTTTTTGAATCACGGATCGTGATTTTATCTTTGCGCTTAATTAGACTTAATCTAAATAAAGATGAAAAAAATCCATTACGTAATTATCCAACTCACATTTTTAATACTAATAGTCGGCAATAAGACCTTTGCCGATGATATACCGAATGGTAAAATTTCAGGTACTGTTAAAACTTCTGATGGCAAACCAGCATCATTTGTAACAGTAGTAATTAAAGAATTAAATAAAGCAACCAGTACAAAAGATGATGGTAGCTATACCCTAAACAATGTTAAACCCGGCAATTATACCCTTAGGGTTTCATTTGTGGGTACCGAAAGGCAGGAAAAGAACATCATTGTTTCTTCGGCAAAAACAACAAAAGCTGATTTCACTTTAATAGAAAATGCCTCGCAACTAAATGAGGTAAATATCAGCGCTAACCATAAAGTGCTTAATAAACCGGTATCTGTAGATAAGGCCGGCCTCAGCGCCCTTGACCTTCCGCAAAGCAGTGGTGTAGTTAACAGCCAGGTTATTGAAGACCAGCAAATTAATCGCTTGGGCGATGCCGTTAAAAACATAAGCGGTGTTTCATTAACGCAAACCCGCGGTGGCGTGGGCGAAACAATTTCGGCCCGTGGTTATAGCATTGGTATTACAGGCGCCTCAAGCAGTATATTTAAAGATGGTGTATTAACCAATACAGCAGGTTTCCCCGAGGCCAGCACCTTACAATCTGTTGAAATATTAAAAGGCAGTGCCGCCCTGCTTTACGGTAACGTATCAACGGGATTGATCATTAATATGGTTACCAAAAAACCCCAGTTTGAAAGCGGCGGCGAGGTATCTATGCGTTACGGAAGCTATAATATGTTTAAACCTTCGGTTGATGTGTATGGGCCAATTAGCCAGGATATTGCTTTCCGCCTCATAGGGGTTTATGAAAATGATGGCAGTTATCGTAATCATGTATATACCGAACGTAAGTACGTTAACCCGTCGTTATTGTTCAATCTGGATAAAAAGACCACTTTATTAATTGAAGGCGATTACCTGCGCGAAAGCCTTACACCCGATTTTGGTATTGGTTCGCTTAATAACGGCCAGGCCATACCAACCATGGTGCCGCGGTCACAATATATTAATACATCATGGGCCTACAGCCACATGAACCAGTTTTCGGGGATGGCTACATTGAACCACCAGTTTAATGACGATTGGCATTTAAACGCGATAGTATCCGGGCAGGGAACGGATATTGATTCGTATCAGGCAAGTTTACCCAATGTCGTAAGCGCTACCGGCGAATGGAACAGGGGATTGGCCCGCGCCAATACCATCGAAAATGATTATACCGGGCAAGTTAATTTAACAGGGAAATTTACAACCGGCTCCGTAAGTCACCAGTTATTGGTTGGAACAGATGTTACCAAAGTTTTAAATGTGAGCAATGGTTTTAGTATTAATGGCCAAAATATCAGCAGCTATATTTACGATAAAATTAACACTATTGACCTTACCAAATATGTACAACGTACCGATATACCCAACGCTGTAGATACCGCGCGTATTACAGCGCCTGTTTACCGTTTTGGCGCGTACGCGCAGGACCTGGTGGGTATTACTGATAAACTTAAAGTTTTGGCAGGCATCAGGTGGACATGGCAGCAAACCTATCAAACCAGCGTTCAATACCTGCAAAAACAAACTACAGGTTATGGTACGGCAATAACAAGGTATGACCGTGCTTTTTCGCCAAAGGCATCATTGATCTATCAACCTGTTGAAACAAGTTCAATTTATGCAAGTTACAGCAACGACTTTACGTTTAATACAGGTACTGATGTAAATACCGGCCAGGGTTTAAAACCATCTCTAATAGACCAGTATGAAGTTGGGGCAAAAAATGAATTGTTTGACGGTAAAATTGTAGCGAATGTTAGTGTTTATCGCATCATCAACAATAACCTTGCAGTAGTAGCGCCATTTAAAGCAGACGGCACCGTTAACAGCGATAATACGGTTAAACAACTAACCGGCCAGACAACCAGCGACGGATTTGATATTGATGTTACAGGCAATCTGTCAAAAAACTTCTATTTTATTACCGGTTATTCGTACAATAATGCGCGTTATACAAAAGTTTCGGGCTTAAAAGGATCACCTATTTTAGGCGAGCGGTTAGTGATAAGCCCTACGCATACCGCTAACGCTACGTTGTTTTACACCTTTGATACCCGGGCATTAAAGGGATTTAAAGTTGGTGCGTCCACGTTCTATACAGGGTCGAGGTTAGCAGGTTATAATAATACGGTGGGACAAGCACAGGCTTATAGCCGCTTGGTTCCGGTTGGTGGCTTTGCAACACTTGACCTATCGGCAGGTTATACTTATAAAAAGATTTCGCTGCTGGCAAGCGTAACCAATATTACCAATACTTTAAATTATTTAATACATGATAACTATAGTGTTACCTCAATACCGCCAAGGCAGTTTTTAACAACATTGGCTTATAAGTTTTAATTGGTGTAATTCAAATTGTCGTGATTTGCCACATCAAAATCCCACACATGGTCGGGTTAATCGCTTGACAAATTTGGCTAAAGCCCTGCTTATTTATACTTCTTTAACCGTTGGCTGAAGCCAAACGGCAATGAATTTCCTATCATTGCCGTCCCATTTATGGGGCGGATAAAAATAAACGTGCACAAAAGGGCTTTAGCCAAATAAACGCCCCCTTAGCGACGATTTAAATGGCACCCGTTTGAATGGTCCTTAAACTTTCAAAAACAACAAACGCCGTCACAAAAATAACGGCGTTTGTTGTTTATAGAGGTTATTGTTTACTTGCTGCTTAAAACCAGCGTTGCACTTTGCAGTCCGGCTGCGGTAGCGGTAAACGTGATATTGCCTGCTTTTTGTTTGGCCTGCACAATTGCCAATGCAAGCCCGTGGAACGCTTTGCGATAATCAGCTTTAAATGGGTCATGGCTTACCGGGTCGCCGTTATCAACACTTGCTATAAAACCTGCGCCGTTTATTTTAAAGTTAACCCGGTTATCAGCGTTTGGCACCACGTTGCCGTCCTTATCTAATATTTTTACGGTAATGAACGAGAGGTCCTTGCCATCGGCCTTGATATTTTTGCGGTCGGCCGTTAATTCAATTTTGGCGGGTTCGCCGGCGGTATGTATCTCGCGGGTTAAAACCACCTTTCCGTTTTTGCGCGATACGGCTTTTAACGTGCCTGGTTCAAATTGTAAGCGCCACATTACATGGAGGTCATCGCCGGTTTTCTTTTTTACGCCTAATGATTTGCCGTTTAGGAAAAGTTCCACTTCATCGGCATTATTATAGTAGGCCCATATATCCACGGTTTTGCCTGGTTCCCAGTTCCAATGCGGGAAAATGTGCAATACGGTTTTGTTGGTCCACTCGCTTTGGTACATATAATAAACATCCTTAGGGAAGCCCGCCAGGTCAATAATACCAAAGTATGAGCTGCGCGAAGGCCATGAATAAGGTGTAGGCTCGCCCAGGTAATCAAAACCCGTCCAGATAAACATGCCCGATAAGAAATCATACTTTTTGATCACTTTCCAGCTCTCTTCATGAGTTGAACCCCATGGCGCGGAAACATTATCATAAGCTGATACGGTATTATCTTTATTCATTTTATGTTTGGTGGTATCCCTTATCGGCCAGCGCATTGTACTATCAGAAGGCATCTGGTAAAAGCCCCTTGTTTCTAATGCCGAGGTTGTTTCGGTCCCGATAAATTTTTTGCCGGGATAGCGGTCATGAAACGATGGATAGTTTTTCCAGTTGTAATTGTAGCCTACCAGGTCAACAGCGCCCGACGCGATGATTTTATTGCGGGTACTTGGGTCGTTATTGGCCGTGGTAATAGGGCGTGTTTTATCTAAACTATGAATAATAGCCGCCAGTTCGGGTGCAATGCGCAGGGCGCTGGTATCGCTTTGCTGCGGTATTTCGTTACCTATACTCCATATAAATACGCTTGGGTGGTTACGGTCGCGCAGTACCTGGTCCTCCAAATCTTTTTTATGCCATTGTTTAAAAAACAAGTGGTAATCATATTTCTCTTTTCCTTCTTCCCAGCAATCAAAAGCCTCATCCATAATAATAAAGCCCATTTTATCGGCAAGTTCAAGCAGCTCGGGCGCGGGCGGGTTATGCGAGGTGCGTATGGCGTTACAACCCATATCTTTTAAAATTTCCAATTGCCGTTCTAAAGCGCGGGTATTTATGGCCGAGCCTAAGCTGCCCAGGTCATGATGGTCACATACCCCTAATATTTTTACTGATTTGCCATTTAAAGAGAACCCTTTATCTACATCAAAATCAAAATAGCGGATGCCTAAAGGTGTGGTATATTCGTCCAAAACTTTATTGTTTGCCACTATCTGTGTTACAACTCTGTATAAAGAGGGATGCTCAAGCGACCATAGCACGGGGTTATTCACCGTAAAGTTTTGGCTTACCGTTGTCAGCGAATCGCCGGAACTGATCAAATTTGTTTTGCTTGCAACAGCTGCCCCGGCCGCGTTATAAATGATTGTTTTAATGCCGTAAGGAGATACTTTGCCTTCGCTTTTACGCACCTTAACATCCAGGTTTACAGTGGCCGACTGGCGGCTTATTTTTGGCGTAGTAATATAAGTGCCCCAATGGTCAATTGCTAACCTGCCGGTAGTAACCAGCCAAACATTGCGATAAATGCCTGAACCTGAATACCAGCGCGAGTTTGGCTGCGCAGAATTGTCAACCTTAACCGCTATCACATTTGGTTTGCCATAATTTAAATAGGGGGTAAGTTCATACCTAAATGAAATATAACCGTTTGGACGGAAACCCAGGTGGTGCCCGTTTATCCATACATCGCTTTTTTGATAAACACCGTCAAAATCAATATAAACCATTTTGCCTTTTGAGGCAGCGGGTACGGTAAATGTTTTACGATACCAACCAATACCGCCGGGCAGCGCGCCGCCTTCGGGCTTAGCGGGGTTGGTTTTGCTAAACTCGCCCTCAATGCTCCAATCATGCGGAAGATTTAGGGTGCGCCATTTAGCATCATCAAGGTTAATGTTTTCGCCATTAGGCACATCGCCCAGACTAAAATGCCAGCCTTTGTCAAAATCAACGGTCGATCGTACCTGTTGCGAAAAGCCTTTGGTAATACACAATAACAGGAATGCCAGTAACAGCGTTCTTGTTTTTAACGGAATGAAATTTATTGTTAACATACGGTTTATGAAAGCAGTGAGCGGCTAATTTAGCTATATTTAATACATATAAACAAGAATACCCCCGATAAATGTCGGGGGTATTTTAGTAAAATGCCGGGGCATTTAGCTATAGTAATTTTTATGCTACAGGGTTGGCTGTAAACAAAGCGCTATAATATTTGCGGTAAGCATAACCTAAGAATAAATTAAGCACAATTATTGCCACCCCGATTGGTATGCCCGATGGTACTAAAATGGCATGGAACAGGAAAATATTTAAGCTGATGGGGAAAATAACAACCACGAATAAAGCTGTATAGCGATTTATCAGCAAAAATAGCCCGCTTACTATCTCAATAACTTTCATATACTTGAAAAAATAGCCCGCGCCCCAAAGGCCTGTTTGAAACGCTGTAGCCGCAGGGGTCATTACCGGCATTGGCGGGTTATAAAAATGAAGGAAAAAGTTTAAACCGAATACGACAAAAATGAGGCCCAGCAATACGCGGGCAATTAATACTGCAATTTTCATAATGAGTTGGGTTTTAAGTTAGTTTTATTCAAAACTTAGTAATTAATTTGACATTTTCAAATGTTGCATTAGTTTTTATCTTAAACAGGAGTTACATTAGCTAATAAATTATATGAATTTACAAAGAATAACATTTGCCAACGGTTGCTTTTGGTGTACCGAGGCTATATTCCAGGCAGTTAAAGGGGTACACAGGGTAACATCCGGCTATATGGGCGGCCATACCCTTAACCCAACCTATATGGAAATATGCAATGGCGATACCGGCCATGCAGAAGTGATAGATTTGGAGTACGATGCTGACGAGATAACTTTTGATGCGCTATTGCTTATATTTTTCAGGACACATAACCCCACCACGCTAAACCGCCAGGGCAATGACGTGGGTACCCAATACCGGTCGGCTATATTTTACTATACCGATGAGCAGCAGCAACAGGCGGCAGCTATGATCAAAAGGCTGACCGACGAACAGGTTTTTGACAAGCCCATTGTAACCGAAATTACCCCGGCAAGTGAGTTTTACAAGGCTGAGGACTATCATCAGAATTATTTTTCTGATAACCCCAATAAGCCCTATTGCGCGTTTGTTATACAACCCAAGCTAAATAAGTTTGCCAAAGAGTTTACCGAAAATATAAAACCCGAGTTATTGTAATAAAACCTTACTATGAAGAAAAATCTATCGTACCTATTAGCCGGAATTTTACTATTAGCCTGTTATTCGTCATGCGCTCCTCCTGATCAACCAGAAACATCCAGGGTCAATGACGGCAAACTTTGGGCGTTGTTATATCAGCAACGTGCCGCCGAATATAAAGCGTTGTGTTTCCAGGCCTATAACGTAGCCAAAATGCGGTTAGATATGGCAATTGCCAAGCATAGCAATAAGCCGTATGCGGTAATTACCGATATTGATGAAACGTTGTTAGATAACAGCCGTTACGATGCGGCAAGTGCGGTACAAAACATTGATTTTGACAGTAAAACATGGAAACTATGGACAGCTAAGGCAAAGGCTGATACGGTGCCGGGCGCGCCTTCGTTTTTTAAATATGCCGCTTCAAAGGGGGTTACGGTTTTTTATATTACCAACCGGGATGAGGATGAACGAATTGGGACGTTAAATAACTTAAAACGATATGACCTGCCTTTTGCCGATAACGAACATTTGTTATTGAAACAAAAAACATCAAGCAAAGAGGAACGCAGGCAACAGGTTTTAAAAACACATAATGTTATATTACTTTGCGGCGATAACCTGCCCGATTTTGATGCTCTGTATGATAATCATCCTACAGAGGCAAGCCGCACCGAAACCACCAAAAAATTAGCTAATGAGTTTGGCAACCGGTACATCATCATACCTAACCCAAGCTATGGCGATTTTGAAGGGGCGTTGTTTAAATATAAAAATAAGCTTTCGAGCGGGCAAAAAGACTCGGTTATAATAGATAAAATACGAACCGGCTGGCAATAGGGGTTTTATTAAGATTGTGGAGACCCCAAATATTGCGTCTCTAAGAATCTATCTTTTATAAGTATTTTGTTTATTCAAAAAGCTATCCCTAAAATTCATTTTATCCTGTTTAAACAAATAGGAGGTAAGCATTGCAGTTACTAAAATAGCTGATATGATAAGATGCCATAAGGGGATATTGAACTCCAAACCATCCAGGCAATACGCTGCATCGGGTAACAAGATCGCAATAAGCGGAAAAGCTATAAGGAGCCGGAATAAGGAAAGATTTCGAGTCATATAACTATATACAGTATTGATAATGTTAGCGTTGCCTGTAACTGGAATGATACGGAAAGATAATAATTATCTTTATAATTACAAATATAAAAAAATATGATAATTTATAAAATTATATTTTATTATTAAGTGCATATTGTTTACTAACCACATAGGCAATTTTATTAATGCTTATTCACGATCCGGACAACATTAAGTTTTTGTTAAGTAACACTTTATAATTAAGCATTCTGTATTTTTGATTGGCTCAATTATAAATTTATGAAGCAAAAACTATTTTCAGTTATAACCGCAGTTTTACTAATTGCTGTACAAACACAGGCCCAAACACCGGGTAAAATAGAACAAACCGGGCAGGTGTTACTGCCCAACGGCTGGAAACTGAGCCCTGCAGGCACTTACCTGCAATTGGGCGACCTGCCTTTAAACATACAGCTTTCTTCATCCGGTAAATTATTAGCCGTTACCAACAACGGGCAAAGCACGCAATCGATCCAGTTGATAGATCCTGTAAATGAAAAACTACTTGATGAAAAAGTAGTTGGTAAATCATGGTACGGACTTGCTTTTAGCCACGATGAAAAAAAACTGTATGCATCGGGCGGTAATGATAACTGGATAATGGCCTTCGCTATCCAAAACGATAAAATAGGTAAGGTAGATACCATCAAATTAGGCGCTCCCTGGCCAAAAGGTAAAATATGCGCAACGGGGATAGCCGTTAACAAAAGCAATACGGTTTTATATACCGTTACTAAAGAAGACAGCGCTTTATACGTAATTGACCCCAATACCCGTAAAATCACCTCAAAGGTAAAATTAGCTGCCGAGGCTTACAGCTGCATCCTATCGCCCGATGATAAAATACTGTATATATCTATATGGGGTGGCGAACAGGTAGCCTGTTATAATACCGTTACGGGTGCTATTACTAATTTAAAAGTGGGCAACCACCCTAATGAGTTGTTATTAAACAAAAAAGGCACGTATTTATTTGTAGCCAACGCCAATGATAACTCGGTATCTATCATCAACACCAATACGCAAAAAACCGTTGAGGTTATTTCGGCTACGCTTTACCCAACCAAATTAACCGGCTCAACTACAAACGGTTTGGCGCTCTCGGCAGATGAAAAAACCTTATATATAGCTAATGCCGATAATAATTGTTTGGCTGTATTTGATGTAAGCAAGCCCGGTAACAGCCAAAGCCGCGGCTTTATTCCGGTGGGCTGGTACCCAACCAATGTAAAAACGCTGGGTAGCAAAATATTGGTATCAAACGGTAAAGGTTTTACTTCGATGGCCAATCCCCGCGGGCCGCAACCGGTTAAAAAAGCCGATAACAGCGGTTATCAAAAAGGGGCGGTTAACAGTAAAGATCAATATATAGGTGGCCTGTTTAAAGGGACGTTATCATTTATCAATGCGCCCGGTACCGATCAGCTAAAAGCATATACCAAACAGGTTTATGCCAATACGCCTTTTACCGAAGCGATGGAAAAAACAGCCCCGGGCGAAGCGGGTAATCCTATCCCGCGCAGCCGGGCAGAGAAATCGCCTATTAAATATGTGTTTTACATTATTAAAGAAAACCGCACTTACGACCAGGTTTTAGGTGATATGCCGCAGGGAAATGGCGATACCTCGCTTTGCATTTTTGGCAGCAAGGTTACTCCAAACCATCATGCTATAGCCAATGAATTTGCGTTGCTGGATAACTTTTATGTGGATGCCGAAGTAAGCGCCGATGGCCATAACTGGAGTACAGCGGCTTACGCTACCGATTTTATTGAAAAAACGTGGCCCACCAGCTATGGCGGCCGTGGTGGTAATTATGACTCGGAAGGTACCCGCAGGGTAGGCGACCCGAAGGACGGTTATATTTGGGATTATTGCAAACGCGCCGGGATAAGCTACCGTACCTATGGCGAATTTGTTGATGATGGTAAAGCCAATATCAAAGCGTTAGAAGGGCATTTTTGTGCGGCATCGCCGGGTTTTGACCTTAGCATAAGCGACGTTAAACGCGCGCAAATCTGGGCGCATGATTTTGATTCGTTACTAAACATTAACGCCGTACCGCATTTTAATTCTATCCGTCTTGGTAATGACCATACCGCCGGGCAACGTAAAGGTGCATTGTCGCCCATTGCTTGTGTGGCAGATAACGACCAGGGTATAGGCCAGGTGATAGATCATCTTTCAAAAAGTGCTATCTGGAAAGAGTCTGTAGTGTTTATACTGGAGGATGATGCTCAAAATGGCCCCGACCATATTGACGCGCACCGCTCGCCGGTATTTGTTGCAGGGCCTTATGTAAAACGTAACGCGGCCATACATGATATGTACTCTACTTCGGGCGTTTTACGCACAATTGAACTGATTTTGGGCCTGCCGCCTATGAGCCAGTATGATGCCGCTGCATTGCCTTTATACAATTGCTTCACCAGTAAGCCAAATTTAACACCATATGTTGTTAAGCCTGCCCAGGTTGATTTGAAACAACGAAATATAGCTGTAAATGAAAGCAGCAGGCGGTCGGGTTTATTTAACCTGGCTAAGGAAGATAAAGTGCCCGACCTTGAACTGAACGAAGTGATATGGAAATACGTAAAAGGAGAAAACTCAGTTATGCCCGCGCCTAAACGCAGCGCGTTTGTGATATTGGAAAAGAAAAAGAAGGATGCGGATGATTAGGTTGATTAAGTGAATAGTTGATTGAGTTGGAATAGGTGAGTTGTTGTTTAAGTTATAAATTGCAATCTGAATATTAGTTAAAAACCACTTCATTAAATAATTGTTAACTTAATCAACTCAATCCAACTCAATCAACCAATAACTAAGCTAAAAATGACAATTATAGAGAACGACCTTTACAAAATAGCCATACGCACACAGGGTGCCGAGCTTACTTCATTTATTAATAAAGCAACCGGTGTTGAACATTTATGGCAGGCCGATGCCGATGCATGGCCATGGCACGCGCCTAACTTGTTCCCAATTGTTGGGGCGCTTAACAATAACCAATTATGGGTTGATGGCCAAGCCTACACCATGGCGCGACATGGCTTTAACCGCCAGTCGGAGCTGCTTTTGTTGGAATCAGACGCACAATCGGCAAAATTCTCCCTGCCAAGCAGCGAAAAAACATTGGCAGTTTATCCCTATAGGTTTGATTTTCAAATACATTATGATTTGATCGACAATGCGCTGCGGGTAACGTATAAGGTGATCAATCACGATAAAAAAGACATCTATTTTTCGGTTGGCGGCCATCCCGGTTTTAATGTGCCTTTTAACAAAGGCGAACAATATGAAGATTACTACCTGGAGTTTGAAACAGAAGAGAAATTGCATACCCACCTGCTATCGGCCGAAGGCACCTTTACCGGCGAAACAAAGTTAGTGCCCATGAAAAAGAATAAATTGGCGCTAACCCGCGATCTGTTTGACAAGGACGCACTGGTTTTTAAAAACATGCAATCACGTATGGTAACTATAAAAAGCACCAAACATGACCAGTCGGTTTCGGTAGAGTTTCCGCATTTTAACTATTTAGGGATATGGGCCAAAACCGGTGCCGATTTTGTATGCATTGAGCCCTGGCTGGGCTGTGCCGATACCCAAGGCAAACAAACCGATATAAGCCAAAAAGAGGATATACAAAAACTAAAAATGGGGCATGTGTTTGAATCGGCGTTTTATATAAGTTTGTAGTAACCCTGCCAGACTTACGAAGTTTCTAAAACTTCGTAGGTCTTTATATACAGCTAAGCCCCAATCTTCCGCAACTCTTCTTTTGCCTTTGCAAACCATATACGGTTGCTTCTTTTTTCCATCGACCCCAGATGCTGCTCCTCGTTGAGCATGTCGGTAAAGATGGTAACTGCCTCCTCGTTCCTGTCGGCCCGCATTAAAAACAAACCATATTCATATCGTGGGCCAAAATAGGAGTAACGGCCTTTCATGGCTTTAAATTCATTTTCTGCCTGTTCTGTTTTTCCGGTATTTTCAAGTGCCCTGGCATACAGTATATGCGCCTTTGACCGGGCAAACTGGGGCTGTTTATATATTTTTTGTGCGATAGGGATCACCTCATCATAACGCCCTTTTTCAAAATAAGCAATAATGAGTTGAGCAAGTACATGTTCATTTTCGCTGAATGCGCCGGTAAGACTGGTGGTGTACAGGTCAATGGCTTCATCAATAAGGCCCGCATCAAGGTATGCGTCGGCCAGTTTTATGCGGTTGGTAAATGTATCGGTAAAGCGCAGTTCATCTTCCAGCTTTTTGATCTTACTACCGGGATTAAACACGGCAGCCACATCAATATTGGGTTTCCTAAAACTGCGGTTGTTCAATATTTCACTGTAGATATAGATCAGACTGCCTATTACCGGTAAAAATATGATTATCCAGACCCATCTATTCAGCGTGCCCCGGCTAAAACTATGGTAGGCGCAAAACGCCTGTAGCGCAAAGGTTAAATAATAGATATGTCCGCCTGAAAAAAACATATTTAACGGTGTGATATGTGGTGATAAGCCTATTCAAAAATAAAAAAATAACGCAAATAGCCCTATTGGTTTAACAATTAATTAAGCCGCTAAATTTGGTCTATCTTAACTCGTCCAATACCTTTTTTGGAAGCTTTGCCTTTACCAAATTATACGATTGCGTAATATAATGTTCCCATTGTTTTTGAGTGAACCGGTTTATATCCTCAACCAATATCCACTTATAACGTGCAACATAAGGGGCAGGTATAATGCCGGCCGAGCCGGATAACTCCTCAAATTCATCGTCAGTTACTTTTAATGAAACTTTTAGCGGGGTAATAAGCGCGGTAACGCAAAACATTTTTTCACCGACCATAAAACAAAGGTCATCGCCCCATTTGATATCTTCGGTTACGTGGGGTAACGCGCTGCAAATGCTTCTGAGTATTTCGATGTTCATATAGAAACTAACTTTAATAACCTATTATCGTGTCCTCACAGGCAATCGAGATAGGTGTCGGTGAGGACACCAGCACCGGAGTGAGGGAGTTTAAAACAACCCCAACTGCCCCTTATCATCAATGTCAATATCATCCGGGTTTGTGATCTCAAAATCTACCTTTTTATGGGGTGGTTCCACCGGTTTTTCTGGAGATTCCACTGGTTCAGATTTTGATTCCACTGATTTATTTTCGGATGATTCCACCGATTCCGTTTTTGATTCCACTGATTTTTCAGGAGATCTCACTGATTCAGGTTTTGATTCTTTTGGTGGCGCTATCGCTTCAATAGTTGTTTTTTTTGGTTCAACAGGTTGAGCTATTGGTTCGTCAGCCAACTCCTCTTCTGCTATAGTTTCTTCCACTTCAATAGCCAGCGGTTCGGCTTCATCTTCAAAGGTATCGGCAACTTCTGTTTCTTTGATCGATTCGGGTTCTCCGTCGATTGCATCTTCTATATCATCGTTTCCTGCCAATAAGGTTACGGTTTGCACCGCATGGGGCGAGAGGCGGTTACCCATCGCTTTCATGCCTTTAACGTCTATCAGCTCGGCAAGGTTAAGTTCAACGGTTTCGGGTGTTTTGGTTGCGCCCTTTAGTTGCTCAACCTGTACCAGGGTTTGAGCCGCACCCGAAATGAACAGCATTTTTGAGCCGCTTTCTTCGCTGATAATACTGGTTTGCCTGCCCAGGGCTATGTTTTCAAACATAAATCGTTTAACCATATAGTTTTTTGATTTACCATCAAAATGCACTACCGAATAAACCTTCTCAGGGTTATATTTTTCGATGATCGTCATTTTATCATCAAAGTGATTGTTGAGGTCAAAGCTGGTCAATTCATATATCCCGGTGCTGAAAACGGTTAGTATGCGGTCGTCGCCATCAAACTCGCCTAAATATTTGCCGCGGCCATCAGCATTTAAGCGTTTTAAAATAGCATCGTACCAGATTTTACGGCCCGCAAGGGTTGATACGCCTTTGCTTTTCAGCACTATCTTTTTAACCGGGTACTTGGTAACAATATTACCCATCGAGTTGCGGCCTTTAATAGCTACTTCGGCAAAGTTCTCATCAAACTGTAGTTTTTTCAGCTTTGAGTGTGGTTTAAGCTGAATGTTTACTACTTCGGCTTCGCCGTTAGGGTTGGCGCTGAAATATAAAACACGGGTGCCCTTGCTGCCTTTGGTCAAATCATATTCCTTATCGCGGGTTACGCCCACTACCGAAAAACGTTTAATATAGCTAACCCCGCTTTGCCCGTCTTTATATATCATGTTATAAACCGTGCGCTCGTCGTTCTTTTTAAATACGGCTACATGTTCTATCTCTTTACCTACAAATACTTTATCTTGTACTTTGGTAATAACGCAACGCCCGTCTGAGCGGAAAACGATGATCTCATCAATATCCGAGCAATCGCAAACAAACTCATCCTTCTTTAAACCGCTGCCAATAAACCCGTCAATTTTATTAACGTATAGTTTTACGTTGGCTAAAGCTACCTGCGCGGCCTCTACCTTATCAAAGGTGCGCAGTTCGGTTTTGCGTTCGCGGCCCTTGCCGTATCTGTCTTTAAGCTTTTGAAACCAGTCAATAGTGTAATCAGTCAAATGTTTCAGGTAGTTTTTTACCTGTTTGATCTCATTTTCAAGATTTTTGATCTGCTCATCCGTTTTCTTTACATCAAAACGGGTGATGCTGCTCATCGGTTTATCGATCAGCTTTTTATAATCATCGGCTACTATGGGCCGATAAAACTGCGCGAAGAAAGGTGTGAACAAACGGTCCAAAACTTCCAGCACCATCTCAAAATTGGTTGAACTTTCATAATCAGGGTGTTTGTACATCCCCTCCTGGATAAATATCTTAAGCAGCGAGCTAAAGAATATCTTCTCCATCAGCTCCATCAGCTTTATCTCCAGCTCCTGTTTCAGCAATTCGCGGGTGTAATGGGTGCTTTCGGTAAGCATATCATTAACACTCATAAACCGCGGCTTGTCATCCTGTATTACACAGGTATTGGGCGATATGGAAACCTCACAATCGGTAAAAGCATAAAGCGCGTCAATGGTAACATCGGGTGATATACCGGGCGCCAAATGTATCATGATCTCTACATTTTGCGCTGTATTGTCTTCAATTTTCTTGATCTTGATCTTACCCTTATCATTGGCGGCTATCACGCTGTCGATCAAACTACCGGTAGTGGTGGTAAAAGGGATCTCGGTTATGGCTAAGGTTTTTTTGTCGCGTTCAACAATTTTGGCACGTACCCTTATCCTGCCGCCCCGCTGCCCGTCGTTATACGCCGAGGCGTCAGCCATGCCGCCCGTAGGGAAATCAGGTAACAGGTTAGGTGTTTCGCCGCGCAATACCGCTATAGAGGCATCCAGCAGTTCGATAAAGTTATGCGGTAATATCTTGGTAGCTAAACCCACTGCTATACCTTCGGCACCCTGCGCTAACAGGAGTGGGAACTTAACCGGCAACGTAATAGGCTCTTTATTACGGCCGTCATAACTGGCCTGCCATACGGTGGTATCCGGGTTAAAAACAACTTCGAGCGCGAATTTTGACAGGCGCGCTTCAATATAACGCGGCGCGGCGGCCGAGTCGCCGGTTACCGGGTCGCCCCAGTTGCCCTGGCAATCTATCAGCAGGTTTTTTTGCCCTATCTGCACCATGGCATCGCCAATGGAAGCATCACCATGCGGGTGGTACTTCATGGTGTTACCTATAACGTTGGCCGCCTTGTTAAAGCGCCCGTCGTCCATTTCTTTAAGCGAGTGCAGTATGCGGCGCTGTACGGGTTTTAAACCGTCATTGATATGCGGCACTGCACGGTCAAGTATTACATAAGATGCATAATCCAGGAACCAGTTTTCGTACAGCCCGTCGAGGGAGGTGATGTTATGTATTTTTTCTTCGCTATTGGCAGGTATATCATCCCGGTTGTTATCGGGGTTATTCAGATCTTCACTCATTAGTACCTAAAAAATTATGGATTGGTAAATATAATTATAGTTGAATAATTTAATTGACCGAGTTTTAAACATAGTTAATTTTTTATGATATCGGTTTAAGCGTTTGGTAGCAAGGTTTATTTCAAAACCATTTGCAATTATCAAGCATAATTACCTAACTTACAGATAATTAATTAAACCTTAATCCAAAACAAAATGAAAAGAAACTACTTGCTGGTAATTATCCCATTGTTAATTACAGCCTGCCAGCCAAAGGCAACAACCAATGCCGCCGCTACATCATCCGCAACTCCAGCTTATCCTTACAGCATTAAACACCCTGATTATTGGACAATGGATACCAGTCATGCCAATACAATAGTGGCTTTAAGCGCTCTAAAATCTTACGAAACTATGGACACCGCTTTGATGAAAAAATGCTTTGCCGATAGTATTACCTTTAATTATGATAATGGTGTATTTAAAGGAACCAACAGCCAGTTTGTGAAAATGGCAGCAACTATGGGCGCTATGATGAAAAATGACAAAATAGATATGAAAGATTGGGAAGCGGTGATAAGCAATGATAAAAAAGAGGAGTGGGTAACCCTATGGTACACCCAAAAGTGGACAAACCAGAAAGGTGCGACAGACTCTACAGAGCTTGTTAATGATATGCAATTTAAGGGCGGGAAGATTGTGAAGCTGAATGAATATGTACGCCACGTTAAAAAGTAAACGGCCTATTTTATAAGATTGTAGTATAATGCCACTTATTTTCAGTTGAAGGTGAGTGGTATTAGACTATAATCTCTTGTTTAGTTAAAAATTTCAACGAGCATTTATTAACTCATATTATGTTCGTAAATTTGATACTACGACAACGCTTACAGCCGAAATTGATAAAGAAACGAATTTGCCTGAACTGCAAGCATTATTGAGCCGTTTGGGATTAAAATACCGGATAGAAGAAAGTGAGTGGGGCGATCTTTCGGATGCAGAAATTAAAGCCGGTCTGGAGGATATAGAAGCAGGGCGCGTACATTCACATGCTGATGTTATGGCTCGTATTGGTGATATGTTGAATAATTGATAAAAAACGATCCCAATAATCTGCACATCTAAAATCTGCCTATCCGCACATCAACCCTCTTTCCGCATCGCCTGTAGCATTTGGTTGTAACTTAATCGCCGCAGCATGGCATTTACGGTATTTATGACGCGCCTGGCGCGGGTCTCGTTGGTTTTAGCGCCATCAATCCATTTAATAAAATACTCGCGGTGCGATTTGGCCAGGCTGTTAAAAAACACCAGTGCCTCGGGCTCAAAATCAAAACACTCCTGCAGGTCATTGGGGATATCAACTTTATATTCCTTGTCTTCTTCTATGCTTACCTGTAACATAGCCCCGGCATTTTTATGCAACCCCTTCCTGATCTCGGCTTTTAAGGCCATGATAAAATTGCCCCCGCCCATCGGCATTAATGCCAAACCGCTTACGGCAAGCCCGTCCAGCATACCTTTTACCCTGAATGATTTTTTGTTATCGGGCTTAAGCTGCTGCGCTATATCTGCCGGAATTTCAATATAACTCCACCCTGTTTTTTCGCCCTGCTCGGCAAATTGTAGAATAAGGGTTGTGAATGATATCATTAATTTCAACAGATCTTAAAACCTATTTGTAAATATATAAACGCCCGGTAAAACTAACCAACAAAAAAAGATATAATCATCGCCAGGTAAAAAATATTCTATCGATAAATTTATCAATAGGATGTTTTTATAATCTCAAATTAAACACCTATATTACAGTGCCTTATTTTTACCTTGTCAAAACAATGCGTAATTTTTTACTCCTACTAAGCTTTACGTTATTGTTTAATGGTTTTTATCATGCCGCAGAAGCACAAACAATATCAGCGGGGGCAACATTGGGCAACATTTCCGCTTGTGTTGGCAGCAGTTCCGCCAGTCCGTATATACAGCAATTTACAGTTACGGGGAGCGGCTTAACCGCGAATGTTACAGTAACAGCCCCAATTAATTTTGAAGTGTCGCTCACCGCTAATGGGGGGTATGGAAACATCGTCAATATGGCGCAAACCGGAGGGATTGCAAACGGAATAGTTTATGTCCGTTCCTCAGCATCAGCAGCTGTGGGCAATATTGCAGGCAATGTAGTGTTAAAATCACCGGGTGCGGCAGATCAGAATGTTGCTGTTAAGGGTATTGTAAATGCGCCGCCAACAGTAAGCACAGTAGCTAACCAAATTGTTGTTACAGGCTCGAATGCCCCGGCTATTAATTTTACGGGTTCGGGCAGGGACTTTATATGGACAAACTCTAACCCCAATATAGGATTGGCTGCAAGCGGCAGCGGCAATATCCCTACATTCAAAGCTATAAATAATGGTACTACACCTGTTACCGCAACCATTACGGTTACCCCCGTTACCAGCGGTCTCTTTTATGGATTATCAACTTCGGGTTTCTTATCACCCGGTACAATAACCGTATTTGATGATGCGTTGAATCGCAATACCGCTTCAATACCGGTGGGCGCCTATCCCACTTTCATTATCGCGAGCGCCGATGAGAGCCGGGTATATGTAGCTAATAACACAGGCAATAGTGTATCAGTAATAAATGCCGTAACAAACGCTGTAACAAACACAATTCCGGTTGGCACCGCGCCGTCTTTTATTACATTATCACCCGATGACAAGCGTTTGTTTGTAAGCAATTCTGTATCGAATAATATTTCTGTTATTGACGCCACAACTGCTACGGTAGTAGCTACAATACCTGTTGGCGGCCCGTTAAACCCATCGACAGTAGGTGCACACCGATCGGCCATAACACCCGACGGGGGCCATCTCTATGTTATGAATGACCAATCAGGCGCTATATACGTCATCAATACTACCACCTACCAGGTAGAGGCTACCATAGCTATCAGTATTTTTTTTGACAGCATTGGCGGTCGTATTTTTTTAAGTCCTGATGGTACACGATGTTACGTATATGATGGCCTCGTTGGTTCATTAACTGTGATAAACACAGTAACTAATTCAAAATTATCTGTTTTAGGCCCTAACATTGGGCCCGCCGCCCAAACTATAAGTCCCGATGGAAGCCGCCTGTATGTTGGGGATTCGAACAATAATTTAGAAGTGGTCAATACGGCAAACAATAGTATAATAACAAGTATTGCGTTAGGCGTAAACCCCAGTGAAACATTCATTACGCCTGATGGAAAATACCTTTACGTTTTGAGTCACACCCCAGGTTCGGTATTTGTTATTAATACAGCCACCAACACCATTGTAAATACCATACCCAATGACTACAATTCGGGCGGTGTCTTAAGCCCTGATGGCAGCTATTTGTATGTTTTCAATGTCAACGGCACCCTGGTTATTAATACGGCAACAAATGCCGTTGTCAGTTCCTTATCTAATTATGGCACCGGCGCGGCGATTTCGGGTATTAATTGTGGTGGTGTGCCAATAACTTTTACTATCACGGTAAAACCACTGCTTCCGCCTGTTATTGCTGTGGCAAGTAATATATCCGCGTGTTTTGGCAACAGTTCTGCCAGCCCGTTTATACAGCAAATTACAGTCGCCAAAAGCGGCTTAACTGCAGATGTTACAGCAACGGCGCCTCCTGATTTTGAAGTATCGCTCACCGCTAATGGGGGTTATGGAAACAGCGTTAGCATTACGCAAACGGGTGGGGTTGTAAACAGGATGGTTTATGTTCGTTCCGCAGCATCGGCCCCGGTAGGTAATATAGCCGGCAATGTTGTGTTAACGTCAACGGGTATAGCAGATGAGGACGTTGCCGTTAGCGGTATAATAAATGCATCGCCAACGGTAAATGCAGTAGCTAACCAAATTGTTGTTAGCGGCACTGCAACAGCGCCCGCTAATTTCACAGGCACGGCCAGGGGCTATACCTGGACAAACTCCAATCCCACTATAGGGTTGACGGCAGCCGGTGCGGGCAATATCCCTTCATTTACGGCTTTAAATAGTAGCAATGCCCCGGTTACAGCAACAATTACAGTTACCTCCGCACCCATTGGTTTTATCTATGGCATATCAGGCAACTCGGTAACTGTTATAAACGGCACTAATAACACTGTTGCCGCAACAATACCGGTTGGCCAATTTCCGCAGGGGGGTATTATAAGCCCCGATGGGAGCCGTGTTTATGTAAACAATACGGGTAGCGGCACTATATCAGTAATAGATGCTGCAACCAATACGGTAATAAAAACTATAAGCAGCGGTGCTGCATTTATGACGCTATCGCCTGATGGTAAGCTTTTGTATGTATCCAATCCGGGGTCTATTGCGGTATCCGTTATTGATGCCGTTACTTACGCGGCAATAGCAACTATACCGATAGGTTACCAGAGTGGTCGGGGCACTGGCAATCCGGCTAATTTAATTTTAACGCCGGATGGCAGT
>JABDBT010000012.1 GCA_013288465.1 Bacteroidota bacterium
TTGACCCGATGAAATCCCGGCTGCTTTTTTCACGTTTTATGTCGGATGCAAGGGAAGAATGGCCTGATATAGATGTTGACTTTGAACATGAGCGGCGTGAAGAAATTATCCAGTACATCTATGAAGACTATGGCCGTGAACATGCCGCTATTGTTGCCACGGTAACACAGGAACGGCACCGGGGCGCTATCCGTGATGTGGGTAAAGCAATGGGGTTATCCGAAGATAGTATTAAACGTATTGGTGCTACCATTTGGGATTTTAGCGAGGAAGGATTTGATGAAAAAAGATTGATGGAACAAGGCTTAAATCCACGCGATCCATTAATCTTCAAAGTGTTGGAATTAACTACACTACTGATGGGTTTCCCCCGGCAATTAGGGCAACATACTGGCGGTTTTGTTATTACCGATAACAAGTTGTCCGACCTCTGCCCGGTATTAAATGCACGGATGGAGAACCGTACACAATTGGAATGGAACAAAGACGACCTGGAGGCTTTGGGCATTCTGAAAGTGGACGTTTTAGGTTTAGGGATGCTGACCATGATCCGCAAGGCTTTTGATATGGTATTAGTGCATTATGGCAAAAAATTAACGCTGGCCAATGTGCCGCAGGACGACCCGAAAGTTTATGAAATGATCTGCCATGCGGATACCATCGGAGTGTTTCAGATCGAGAGCCGGGCACAAATGTCTATGTTGCCGCGCCTCAAACCGCAATGCTTCTATGATCTGGTAATCGAGGTAGCCATTGTGCGCCCCGGCCCGATACAGGGTGATATGGTGCACCCTTATTTGCGCCGCCGTAATGGTGAAGAACCCGTGGAATACCCATCAAAGGAATTAGAAGAAATTTTAGGCCGGACTTTGGGTGTACCGTTATTTCAAGAGCAAGCGATGGAAATTGCCATTGTTGCGGCAGGGTTTACACCAGCCGAAGCGGATGAACTGCGGCGCAGTATGGCCAGCTTTAAAGCGAATGGGAAATTAGGCTTGTATGAAAAAAAACTGGTAGACGGTATGGTGGCGCGTGGTTACGAGGAAGGGTTTTCCCGCCGTGTGTTTAAGCAACTACAAGGTTTTGAAGGTTATGGCTTCCCCGAAAGCCATGCGGCATCCTTTGCTTTGCTGGTCTATATATCTTCCTGGTTGAAATGGTATTACCCTGATGTGTTTTGCGCGGCTTTGCTCAACAGCCAGCCAATGGGCTTTTACCAGCCTGCGCAAATTGTAAGGGATGCACGGGATCACCACGTTAAAGTAGCACCGGTGGACGTGAATTATTCTTTTTGGGATAATACGCTGGAGAAAAAGGACGGCGACTTTTATGTGGTACGGTTGGGTTTCCGGCAGGTTAATGGCTTACGGGAAGATGATATGCAATTATTGATTGCTATGCGCAATCCGTTATATGACCATGTTGACCAGTTGCGGAGCGCTGGTGTCCCCGAAGCAGCTTTGGAAAAGTTGGCGGATGCGGATGCTTTCCGCTCAATGAATGCTGACCGCCGCCAGGCATTATGGGAAGTTTCGGCATTAGGTGACAGGCCGGTTGGTTTGTTTGAGGGTACGCCATCGGAAAGTGTAAAAGAAGTACAAATCCAACTCCCTTTAATGACTGAGGGGGAGCATGTGGTACAGGATTACTCATCAACAGGTTTATCCCTTAAAAACCACCCGGTAGCCCTGATACGTGAAAAACTGGCTTTATTGCATAATACCAAAATCGGTGATCTGAAAGCTATGAAAGATGGTGACCCTATCAGGGTGGCTGGCCTTATTACGGTTCGCCAGCGGCCGGGTACGGCAAAAGGGGTATTATTTATGACACTGGAAGATGAGACAGGCGCGGGTAATATTGTCGTGTGGGAATCCTTATTTAATAAATATCGCAAAGAGATCATTCAATCTCGTTTACTGATGGTAGAAGGCAAATTGCAAATTGAGGGCGAAGTCATCCATGTGGTGGCCAAACGGTGTTTTAATCTAAATACCTTATTGCGCGGCTTAACCATAGCGAACGAAGACAATTTGCCGCTGTTAACGTTAGCGCGTGCCGACGAAACTACCTCACCTTCAGGCGGATCAAACAAAGGAGAACAGCAGGCGGTAAAACAAAAAGAAGTCTTTTATAAGGGCCGGAATTTTCATTGATCAGAATGTCTCACAGGCATAGCGTTCTAAAAACTCCAATGCCGAGGCTTTTTCGTAAAGAATGATCCTTGTCCCGTATTGACTATATCTTATCTCACCGGTATCCCGTAATTTTTGCAGGGTGCTCTTGCTTTTGATATGGAGTAATTTCATTACTTCCTCGCCGGAGATCCACAATTTATCCTGGACTTGTTTTTCCTGCAATCGCTTCACGACTGTTTCTATCAGTTCGTAAAACGCATTTTCTTCCATACAGATAACATTCATATATTAATTCATAACGATGCTTTCGACTAAATTTCTAACATCCTCCCTGATCCGCTGGTAATTCATCAGCACCTCGTTTGCACTGACGCTTCGCGCAGCGGGTATTTCCATGTAGGTTGCTTCTTCTTGTTTAATTGCGTTGTGGTCATTTTGGATTTGACAGTGAAAGGTTTTGAGATCGATCTTATTGGTGGGGTCGTCAGCGACCATACCGACAAATTCACCAGAGGAAAGCCCGGCTATTTTGGACGCGGGTATCGCATAGTCTAATTGTGTTGATCTGCTAACAGAGGTATCGGTGGCATTGATAGACACGCTTTCTTTAACCTGGTTGATCTTGCCAAACCGTTCCGATAGTTGCTTGGCCGTATCACCGGTAACTTGCCCGCAAATGATGTTGCCGACAATATTCATAATAACCTCCGCCTGTTCACGCCCATAATCCTTTTTGAGCTGGCTGTAGTCTTGTACAGCTAAGGTTACTGCCACTTTATTTGACCTTGCTGTTGCTATCAAATTATCAATGCCATTAAAATAAATCGTCGGGAATTCGTCGAAGATCAGGCTGCATTTCTGCTGTTGTTTTCGGTTGACTAACTTATTAATGCGGTTAATATATAGCGAAAGTACTGCCCCGTAAACCTGTGACTTTTGCGGATTATTTGCCAGGCACACCACTTTTGGCTCTTTAGGATTATTGATGTCCAGCGAAAAATCATTGCCGCTCAGCACATAATAAAGCTGTGGTGAACTCAACCGGGCCAAACTGATCTTCGCACTGGCAATCTGACCCTCCAGTTGCTCATAGGCTTCATTTTTCCAGGCAGAAATAAAGGGGTTGATTAATACTTCAATTTCGGATTCGCTACCGAGTACAGCAAATAGTTCCTTATAGTCAACCAGCGATAATTCGATTACATGAGGCAGCGTGCAATATTTACCACCCTCATATTTCTTTAGGAACCATATCAACGCAGTAACGAAATTGATTGGAGATTCTACGAAGAAATCACCTTGCTTTTTGATCCACTCCCTGTTCAGGCCCATCATGATAGTGCGGGCTGATTCCATCGCATCGGTAATATCCAGCATCGTATCAGGTTCCAGCGGGTTACTGCGGTGCATGATATTTTCAAAATTGATCACATAGAACGAGCGGCCACCATGCTTACGAAGCGCATTGAAAGCTATCTTTGACAAATCATCATATTTGAAATCATAAATGAGCATGCTGAAGCCTTTGCGAATGTGTTGTGTTATGATATGCCGGATAACGAAATAAGACTTACCCGCCCCAGGGCTGCCACCCACCAAAGTACCCCGAAAGGGATTAATAATGTTAATCCAACTATCACGCTCTTTGCCTTTAAGCTGATATTTTGCCGGCAGGTTAATTGAGTATTCATTTTCCAGCAACCGTTCTTCCTGCGGAAACGTTTCATTTTCCTTATTAAAAATATCCTGGCCGAGTTTTAATTTAAGCATCCGGAATAGCAAACCGCCACCGGTCATAAACAGCAGGTAGCCAAACGAAGTCGCACCTATATAAAGCCAGGGAAAACGTAACAGGTAATTGCTAAAAAAAAAGATCAGTAAGCCGGTCACACAGTAGGTAATAATCGTTTTAACCCTGATCTTTTCATCCCGCTTACCTTTAGAGCCGACAAGGGAAACAATCAACAATGCCAGGGCGCCCAATTTGGCGGTAAGTATCGTTTTAAATAGGACCATTTTTGAAAGCGGCAATAGGATATGGTCAACAATTTTGTGCGTCAAATGAAGCTGCTGAAGCAAAAAATAGCAGCATAAATAAAAATGTATAATCAGTATCGCGATACTTAATAACCTCGTAAAATCAATGATTTTTCTGAGGGCCTGTTCGTTTTCTCCGGTTTGCATATTGATAGCTTTACAGGTTTAAACCTTTGCGTTTCTTCTTTTTGAATTTGTTGAGTGCAGCCAGATCCTCACGCTCGGGGGATAAAAGGATATCGAGTAGTTCATCATTGTTAGAGGGCAAGTCCGCTACCTGATGTTGTGCCTGAATGGTTGTCCTTATCTGTGGCTCCGGCAGGAATTTAGCGGCCAGTGAATTGGCGCTGTATTCTTTACCAAGATCGCTGCCATTAAAAACCGCTTTGTTTTTCTGGTCTATGAAGGTCACCCCGTAAAGTCGTCCTTCGTCGTTCTGGCGAAGAATAGCCAGTACCCCGTTTTCCCTTAGTTTATATTGAAAGCTCTTTTTGGTTTGCGGTTTTGATAATACGTTGTCCAGCATTTTGATGAGGTCGGCTTTGAATGGTTTGCGCAATTGTTCGTTAAGCCGAAACTTTTCATCAAGTGTTTTTAACGTCGGTTTACCGTAGATGTTGCTCGCCTTAACCGGCACACCTACTTTATTGCCCTGCTTATCCAATATCCAATAAACCAGGCCCTCATGCGCATACATGCGCGAATCTTTGGAACCCCGGTCGGCCTGGATATTATATTGCTGTAAAACGGCATTTAGTTCAGGCACACTGGTAAATTTGTAGGCCCGCAACGTGTAGCCCAGGATATTGGTAATTACCCTTTTGGTTTCAGTTTTACCGTATTCAGCGCCGGATACGTCAGCTTTTAAGTTGGGCTTTTGTTTTGGCTGGTCGTCGGCTTTAATGAGGTTATACTTGATCTCTATCGCTTTACGGGTTTTTTCCGATTCATTTTGGCCGAGATAATGCAGGCTTATCCGCTCTCCGTCGCGTTTAATATTTGTTGTCACGATATGGATATGCGGGTGCCCGGCATCCTCATGCCGGTAAACCAAATAGGGTTGCGTTTGAAAGCCGACACCGAAAAGGTAATCCTTAACGATGTCATTTAACTTTTCATCCGACAAATTTTCACCATTCGGGAAATTTAGGGAGATATGTACAGTGTTGGTTTTTGCGCGCTGATTCATCCCGGCCAGATCGGTCAGCCGAAAAAGCTTGTCATTGAACGACAATTTCTCGGTGTCTTTTGCATAGCCAACTGCGTTTATCAAGTATGCTTTTCCTTGCTTCACTTTGTTCTCGTTATAGTTGAGCGCACCGATCAGGCTTTTGCCGCTCTTAATTTTTGCGACCATATATCAGCATATTGGTTCATTCTTTCTTTGATCTGGTTGATGGACGGCTCCAGTTTGCTGTTAATCACGCTTACTAAATTCATCCATACCCGTGCATCAGCGTTGCCATGAGCACTGTTAATGTTGCGCATGGCCTGGTTCAAATTGTTGCCGATAGCGTTCAATTCGCGCCTTAGCAATACCATTTCTTCCAGCACATCATCCATTGCTTTATCCCGGTAATTAACGGTAATCGGTTTCTCTAAAAGCACACTGCGCATATATTCGCTCAGCTTTCTGAATTGGGTCTTTTTGAACTTGTTATTTAAGGTTTGATACTCGTCCGGTTTAAGCCTGATATTGTACCACCTTGATCTGTTTTCTTCCTGTTCACTCATTGTTGTTATCTCTAAAAATCCGACTTAGGAGGATTTTTTTGCTCCCGGCAGTTTTCCCCGGAAGCCGGGGCAAGATTCAATTGTGACACAATTGTACATCTTGCTAACTGCTGCGAAGCGGGCAGTTTTATCCTGCTGTCAGTGTTTTATTCGGCATTTTTTGTCGTTTGTTCGGGCTTCGCTTTATGGCTGAGATAAAGTTCAAGCGCCTGGATATTGATATCTTTAAGAGATTCATCATACTCCAATCCAAAAGTTTTGAGCCGCTTTAAAAGATCTTTCGGTATCCGGTTATTGAACTGTACTTCGGGTTCAATGGGAGCCGCGACCCTTACCGGCAGCACTTCCTGAATAGGCGTTTTAGGTTGTTCCTTTTTAAGTTTGTCGGCAAGATTGCCGAGCTTGTTTTTATAATCTTCCATTGCTATTAAAATAGTTTGCTATAAACCCATGCTATAATGCTATCATACTATCTTTCTATCAAGCGGTGATATCATGCTATATTACTATGTCGCTATCGTTATATTTTGCGATAATGATAGCTTACTATAGAAATAAAAAGCTATCATACTACCTCAGCACTGATGTGCTCAACGACTTCTTCTGTCAACGCCATGATCTCTTCTTTTGCCTTCCTATCAACACCATTTAAAATGCCTGCGGTAATGGGCGACCGTGCAATGCTCACCCGGTCGTGTACCCTTGTTTTCAGCAATGGGGTATCCATGCTTTGCAGCAAGTCTGCAACGTCCCGGGTAATACCTGACCTTGGCTTAACCATGTTGAGCACAATACCTGCTTTAATATGCGGGGTTTTACGCTGCGCTTCTTTGATGAGTGCCAGCGTGGAACGAATGGCCATTACATCGAAAAAGCCGGCCTTTGTCGGCACTAAAATAAAATCTGAGTAAAGGAATAATTCAGGTAGGCGACTGGAAAGATAAGGCGGCGTGTCGATAATAATGAGATCATATTCTAATTGCTGGATATCCTGAAATTTGTCTACACCAATAATGGCCAACCCAGGAAAATCCTCCCTGATATGATATAAACTTCCCTGAAGGTCTGTATCCACAAGGGCCACTGATAATTGATCCTGGAAACATAAAGCCAGGTTGATCGCTAAAGTGCTTTTGCCTACGCCACCTTTTTGGTGGGCTATGGTGATGATCTTTGCCATGATATAGTTTGCTAAGTGTTTATAATGATAGTTTTATAACGTTATAGCAGCGCGTTTTCCCGCTGCCGTTTCCAGAGTTTTTGTTCCTGCTCGTAGTTAAATATCCATTCTCCAGCCAGCAGCTTCCAGTTGCGATAGGGCGTTCCTTTAGGACTGCTCCAATTAGCTTCATCATAATGCGCGTAGAAAGCAACCGCTTCGGTACTATGATTTTTTTGATCGAAGTATATTTCAACGAGCCGCTTTTGCGGCGGCATCTCTGTACCGAAACCTTTTTGCTTGATAGGTTCGGGCTTTGGAGCACGCCTGTGTCTGGCAGGTGTCCGTTTGGCTTTGCGTTTAAACATAATTGAAAATTATGGCCAGCCTGCGCTGCGGCAGCCCGGCCGGTGAAAGATGTGTCAGGCGCTCTTGTTAGCGGACATCATAAAAGTGATATCCTCGTAATCATAATAAATAGAGCCGCCGATCTTTGTAAAGGGCAGCACGCCGCTATCACGTAAGGATTGCAAAAAGCCATGCGAAATGCCAAGTAGCTTTTTAACTTCGGCCGACTTCAGCCACTTCTTGCCGGGCGCGCCGCTCACGCATTCTTTCATAATGCGTTTTACCTCCTGAAGTATGTCATTTTTAAAATCTTCCAGGTCACCCAGGGTTAATATCTGATTCCGCGTCGGAACCAGATTCATTCTTGATCTCTGTTCAGTTGCTTTTTCCATAAGTTCCAAAAAATAGATGAGGGACAAATATGGAAAGGAAAAAAAATTAACTATGACAACATTTGTATGGGTGGGATGCTTTTAGCATCCTTATATATTCGGATAAACTAAAAAAGACAGGAAATAAAAAAGGTGTCACAAATTGCGACACCTTTAAATTGATTATACTTGAGGCTGGAAAAATGCCAGCCTCGAATATCATATAAAGTGCGGTTACTTTTTTAAGTGTTCAGGAAGGACCACTTTGCTGATGAATGCTTTTGCATCTTCTGCTTTTTTAATAAAAAAAGGATCATTAGCATGGCTTTTTAAACCCTTTACTACAGTGGCCCGGCCATTATAGCTGACATTATCAGTTGCTTTTTTAATTTCTGACATAATAACTCCTTTTATTTATGATCAAATATACGATTTTTTCGTTTTACCAAGAACGCGTCATAGTTGACATTCGTCTCAAATTTATGTAATAATTCACCCGTAAACCCATATACATCGAAGTCTGACCTGATCTCCGCTATCAATTTATTGATGCCCATTTGATATAATCTTGTTCTTACGGGTGTACTGCCTTTAGCCAGTATAAAATGATCCCCATAATGATCGCAGAACTCAATTACTGTACGGGAGACCGTTGCAAGAACAATATCACGGTCTTCATTATTGCTCGTCACCGCGTCATTAATATCACCAGTTATCTCGTCCTGGTCTCCAAATGCGAGGTTATAAATAACCGGCTCTTCTTGTATTTTCTGGAACCTGACTATCTTTTTTATTACCCCTTTCGGTCCAACGCTATAAAATTCGTATTCCTGGAAGTCGGTGGTCTTATAATTATAGTGTGGTAGGTTCATCTTTATCAATGATTTTTTTATAAGAAAATAATGATTCGATGATTAGCACACTGATCTGTGCAGCCCGTGGCCCTTTTAATACGCTGGATAGCATAAATAGCCCGGCGTTGGTAAAAGCCAAAGGCGGTTTTGACCGGATGGTACGACGTTCTCCAAAAATTTGAATGCAAATCTCGTCCCATTCACTCGGCGTCAGGCGAAACATAAAGTCGTCAGGAAACCGCTGATGGTGCCTGGTAACACTTTTATGCAATTGGTCTATTCCTGCCTCATAAAGGGAGGCGGCGTCAAAATCAAGTACTACGGCCTCGCCGCGAACTTTAAATACTTTGCCGGTCAATAATTCTATCAGTTTCGTTGGTGTTGACATGATTAAATTTTTTAGTGAATGAATAATTGAATTAATTTTGGTCAGTGTTTACCTGATTACTTTCGATGATCTTTTTAAGCTGTCCCATATCATCGCTGATCTTTTTGAGCAGCACGCGGGCATAAATTTGCGTAGTGGCAATCTTGGTATGGCCCATCATTTTGCTCACCGTTTCAATGGGAACGTTATTCGAAAGGGTGATTGTCGTGGCAAACGTATGCCGGGCTACGCCGAACGTGAGTACCTTTTTGATCTGGTTAATGACGCCGATCTCCTTCAGGTAACTGTTCACCCTTTGGTTGGAAAAATTGGGGAACAGGGTACCAGTAATAGCAGCGCGGTCACAATTCCGGTAGCGCTCCAATATTTTACCGGCCGTAGGTAGTAAGGGTATGTTGGTTGGCTCGTTACTTTTTTGGCGGAAGAGTTTGATCCATTGATTACCATCTTCCCCAGCTGTGATATTGCCTTCTTTCAAATTCATCAGATCGACAAAAGATAGCCCCGTATAACAGCTGAAAATGAAGAGGTCGCGTACCATATTCAGGCGCTCCATAGTAAACTCTTTATTTTGGATGGTATTGAGTTCTGTTTGATTAAGAAAGGCGGTTTCTACTTTCTTATAGCGGAATTTATAATTCTTAAAAGGGTCTTTACTGATCCATTGGAGCTTAAAAGCGAGTGTGGTCATTTTACGCAGGCGGATGAGGTGCTTCATCACTCCGTTATTATTCAGCGGTTTTTGATGATCTTTAGGTTGATGATTGCGCAGAAAAGTTTCAAAATCAATAATGAACTTATAGTCAATATCATTAATGCGGATGTCGGTCGTATTGCGCTTTTCCCTCAGGAACTTTTCGAGATAGCGGCGGGTAACCGCATAATGCTTTAGGGTACTCCAGGTTAAAGCGGCGGACGCGGTTTCATAGTGATAATCCATCAGCTTATTCAGGGAATAGGTTTCCTCCGTTTCCTCGCCCAGGAACATGGCTTTGAGTAGTTGCGGCGTGATCTCTTTTCCGGCGATCTGTAATTGCTGGTAGTACGTAGTGATCGTGAATTTAACTTCTTCCAGGTAGGCGTTGGTATCTTTTGCTTCCGGCACTTTTACTTTCAGGCCGCCCCGGCCTTTGTCCCAATTTTCAACTTTAACATAATGCTTTAATGCAAAATGTATCCGGTCTTTGTTGAGCGTGATACAGGCGTAAACGTTGGTTACACCATCCTTTGCTTTGTCTTTCTTAATGGTGAAATGTACACCAAATGACTGCGATGTTCTCATCTTTTTAACAGTTTTAAGTAAATAAATGGACAATTAACCCCTGAAAACCGTCGTTTTCGGGGCGCAGGAAAGGCGCAGGAATAAATGGTATTTTCAGTCTTTTTGAGTACTTTTTAATCTATTTTAGTACACTTAAATAACTGATATACAAATCCTTAACGCTTAAATGCGCCCCGAAAGTAAAAAACAATTTCGGGGTGCCGGAATAGGTTTCCAAAGCATGTATTCGTAAGGACTGAAAAGGATCGCTAAAAAAGAAAAACCCCTCTAAATCAGCGACTTAGAGAGGTTTTGAATGGAGGTTTTTGCCTCACTGTGCGCCCACCTGGGCTCGAACCAGGGACCAAAAGATTATGAGTCTTCTACTCTAACCAACTGAGCTATAGGCGCGGATAAATCAATGATTTTTTCCGGCTGCAAATATGTGAATTTGCAACCGGAATTCAAAAAATCATTTCATATTTAAAATTAGGGGTATTAACCGGCTATAAATCAGCCGTTATATTATTTTCCAACTTCAATAATGTGGAAGGTTCCGGGTATTTGGTGTGGCCTTGGGTTAGCATTTGTAGGCGTTGGCGTGCCCGGTTCAGTCTTGGCAGCGGGCAAATACAGTCTATGCGTTACCTGGTCAATACCTATAGTACGCGCGCTTGGCTCGGTAGTAATGTTTTCTATAAACTCAAATTTATCGGCGCTCAATTCCCGCACAGCGGTAATAGTGCCTTCTCCGTTTGAAGCATACGCCACTTTCAGTTTGGTGTCAAACACCAAACCATCAGTACCCCCTATCGGGAATTTGGCTACTGTTTTACCATTGGCTGCATCCATGATCACCATAGTTTTAGTATCGCCGCAGCCAATAAACAAACGGTTGGTTTTACGGTCGATATCCAGGCCGCTTGGCGACTCGCCGCCATCAATTTTATAACGGGCCACTTCTTTAAATGTCGTGGCATCAATTACGATCATGGTGCTGGTAGTTTCGCCGTTAATAAATATTTTGCCCTTACCGTCAGAAACTGCCGTTTCGGGCTTATCATTCAACGGCACCGTTGCAACTACCTGTTCGGTAAACGGATCAAAAACAGTGGCGTCTTTGCTTCTTCCGTTACAGGTAATTATCTTTTTCGAAAAATCATCATAAAAAATGGCATCAGGGTTTTGCCCGACAGGTATTTCATTCAACACCTTAAAAGTTTTCAGGTCAAAAACAACTATTTTATTGGCGCGCCCGGCGCTGATATATCCTTTGTTTAATGCCGCAACAAGCGCTATACCATGAACCCCTGGTGTATTGGGCACATAGCCTATCGAATCGCCGGTAACAGTTGACAGCACGTTGATCTGGTTGCCGTGCGACGTATAAATACGTTTGTTTGCACCGTCAACAGTAATATAATCCCAACCGCCGCTACTGGCAATAGGAATATCTTTTATTACATGGAAGCCCGTTTTTTCCTGGGCATGTATATTAAGCGCTGCGCTGCACAACAATAAAAAAGCAGCCGATTTTTTAATTAAGTTCATGGTTTGGTGGTTTTTTGAAGCTAATTAATAAAAAAATCTGTAGCAAATCTGTAGGGTTAACTTTATAGAACCCTCTCCTTTGGAGGGGGCAGGGTGAGGCAAAGATGTGCCCTTTACAATCTCCCTCTATTTCCACATATTTGCCCTTATTATGGAAGGTATTAAAAACATCATATTTGATTACGGTAACGTTATATTTAACATTGATTTTACCCGCGTACAAGCCGCCTGGGCCAAACTGGGGGTTAACAATGTTGAAGAATTTTATGGGCACAGGCAGCAAGACCCTGTTTTTAACCTGTTGGAGCGCGGCGAAATAAGCAATGCTAATTTCAGGGACCGCATAAGGGATCTGGCCCATAAACCCGAGTTGACTGACGAACAAATTGACTCAGCCTGGAACAGTATTTTCCTCGATATCCCCGAAGGGAACCACGAGTTATTGCTAAAACTTAAAGATAAATACCGCACTTTTTTATTGAGCAACATTAACGCCATCCACTATGATTATGTGCATGATTACTTAAAAAGGAAATTCGATGTAGTTAACAATAGGCAGTTCTTCGAAAAAACATACTACTCACATTTAACCGGCAAGCGTAAACCCGAACAGGAGATTTTTGAGCAGGTACTACAGGAAAACAACCTCGACCCGGCCGAAACGTTGTTTATTGATGATAGTCCGCAGCATATTGCCACTGCTAAACAATTAGGGATACATACTTACCTGATGACAGCACCTGATACTATACAGGCTTTTTTTAAAAAGGAAAACATAGTGTAATATGCATAAAGCATTAATGGCACAATACCAATTAGTTGTAAGCGCAAGGCACGTGTTGTTTGCTTATTGCCATAGCATGCAGCCTGCCGATATGCTTAAACCAATACCCCAATTTAATAATAGTAGTATAAATAGTTTGCTTGTACATAATGCCAACACCTATGTTCACTGGCTTATTAAAGTGGCTGCGCAAAGGCAATTTGATTTTTTTGAAGATAAAGACATATCAATAACGGCTATTGAAAAGATATATGCTATTGTTGATCAAACTGTTGCTGATTTTCTTTTACAATTTGAAGAAACTTTAGATGTAGCTATCCCTTTTAGTATTCCCGGTAAGGGTTTTCAGTTAACATTATCGCCGCTTCAACTATTTACCCATGTAATTACACATGAGTTCCATCATAAAGGGCAAATATTGACTATGAGCAGGACGTTGGGTTATACCCCAATAGACACTGATATTATCCGCACTTAATATTAAGACCTTCTTCGTTTCTTCTCTTTAGCAATAAGGCTAAGCTCGCGGCTCATTTGCCCGGCAATGGCCGTATTTTCTTGCGCCCGTCTAAAAAGGTATGGTAAAACCGCTTTTACAGGCCCATAAGGCACGTATTTGGCTACATTGTATTGCGCATCGGCCAGGTTAAAGCTTAAATTATCGCTCATACCCAGCAATTGCGAAAAATAAATATGCGGGTTGTTATGGTCTATTTTTTTTTTATCCAATAGTTCGGCCAGCAGCCGGCAACTATCTTCGTTATGCGTCCCGGCAACAACGGCAATGCGGTCAACATGGTCGGTGCAAAAATCGAGCGCGGCATCATAATCTTTATCGGCTGCCCGTTTATCTGGCTGAATGGGCGATGGATAACCTTTTTCTGCAGCGCGTTTACGCTCTTTTTCCATATATGCGCCACGTACCAGTTTAGCCCCTAAAATAAATCCTTCTTTTGCAGCTACCTGGTAATCATCTTTTAATGATTGCAATTTATCGTGCCGGTACAACTGGTAAGTATTATAAACTATCGCCTTTTCTTTGTTAAAACGGCGCATCATATCAATAGCTAACCGGTCAATAGTATCCTGTATCCAGGTTTCTTCGGCATCTATCATCACAGGGATACCCGCTTCATGCGCTTTTTCGCAAATAGCCAATACCCGGTTCTGAACTTTTTTCCATTCATCCTGCTCTGCCGGTGTTAAAACCGCACCAGCATCTAATTTCTCCAATAACGCGAACCGGCCAACGCCGGTAACTTTAAATACGGTGATAGGTATTGCCTTTTCTTTCGCGGCACGTTTTATGGTACGTATAATTTCTTCGCCGGTATTATCAAAAACCTGCTCATCATCCTCACCTTCTATCGAGTAATCCAGTATTGTACCTACCCCGCCTGCGGCTAAGCTTTTTATGGTATTTTCACATTCCCTGATGGTTTCGCCCCCGCAAAAGTGTTTAAATATGGTTGCTTTTATTAATCCTTTGATAGGCAAACCTATCTTAACGGCAAAATTGGTTATAGGTGGGCCTATCTTCACCAAAAAATTAATATTGATGATCCTGAATAGCCAGTAAGCACGGTTTAAAGCAGCATTTGAGCTATGACGGAAGGCGATCTCGGTGTTTTCGAAAGACAGGTTAGTTTTTGTTTGGCTCATAATTGTAGTTTATAGACGATAGTCAATGGTCCATAGTTTTCATTTAAGGACTGCTTATACTTCCGTCACTATGGTCTATGGACTATCGACCATAGACCCATTTTCCGGTCACAAAATTATAAAATACAAGTTAACATAACTCATTATCCTTTGAATAGTTTATTTTTGCGCCGATTATGATTGAATTTAAAGTTGACGGCGATTATATACCCATGATACAATTGCTCAAAGCGTGCAACCTGGTGCAAACCGGCGGCGAAGCGCAAATTGTTGTAACAGAGGGAGAAGTGAAATATAATGGCGCTGTTGATTACCGCAAACGCTTAAAAGTAAAAAAAGGCGATGTGGTTGAATTCGGAGGTGAAAAAATACTAGTGATATAATTTTTATGGATGCAGATACAATTTATAGCGATACTTACGCTATTGATACTATGGATACAATTTACAGCATTAATTACCCCATATATTTTGAAAACAGCCTTAACGAAGTTGTAAAGTTTGTTGAGCAGGGTAATTATTCAAAATTTTTTGTTTTAACTGACGAAAATACCGGCAAACATTGCCTGCCGTTGCTAAGAGAAAAATTTGGCGCTGATGCTAAATTTGACATCATCGAAATAAACGCGGGCGAAGAAAGCAAGGATATTGATTTTTGCATTGGTGTTTGGAAAATGCTGATTGATTTTGGCGCCGACAGGCAAAGCTTGCTCATTAACCTGGGCGGCGGCGTAATCAGCGACCTGGGCGGATTTGCAGCGTCAACCTTTAAACGGGGTATTGACTTTGTACATGTGCCTACTACCCTGCTTTCGCAGGTTGATGCTTCTGTTGGGGGTAAAACAGGCATTGATATTGATAGCATTAAAAACATTATCGGCACGTTTACCCAGCCCAAAGCTGTTTTTATTGAATACAACTTTATAAAGACACTGCCGGCAAGGCAAATCCTATCCGGCCTGGCCGAAATGCTAAAACATGGCCTTATAGCCGATGCGTCCTACTGGGAACTGCTTAAAAACAGCGACCTGCAAATGCCGAGTGCTGAGCTGATCTATTTATCAATCGGCATTAAAAATAAAGTGGTGATTGAGGACCCTCATGAAAAAGGTATCCGTAAGTCATTAAACTTTGGCCATACCATAGGCCACGCGGTTGAAACTTATTCGCTCATAAACGATGAGGATCATTTATCGCACGGTGAAGCTATAGCTATCGGCATGATCTGCGAGGCTTATTTATCTTATAAAAAGGCAAACCTGAGTGAAGCCGAATTAAACGAGATAACCGAAGTGTTGAGCAATTTATATCCCCGTTATCCGTTAAAAGAAGCCTATAATGATGCTTTATATGACCTGATGCTGAAGGATAAAAAGAACCAGAACGGAAAAATTAACTGTACTTTGTTAAACGCTATTGGCGAGTGTACCATTGATAATATTTGCACCAGGGAAGAGCTTTTTGAAAGCTTGAAATATTATACAAATTTATAACGCTTTGATAAAATGCCACATTGGGATGGCCGCGACAATGCAGTATTAATATTAGTTAGTTTATTGGTGGTATTAACCCTTATAGAAATGGGGGTAAGCTATTTTGAACACCGCAAATATTACGATAAACGCGATACGCTAACTAATGTTTACCTTACTGTACTAACTTTCCTGATAAATTTGTCGGTAAAAGTAAGTACATTCTTTATATTGGATCATGCTTACCGGTTCAGGTTATTCCAAATAAAAAATGGCATACTTTATTGGATAGTACTGCTTATAGTTCAGGACTTTTTATATTGGGTATTACATTATACCGGGCATTATTGCCGGTTGTTTTGGGCCATGCATGTAACCCACCATTCTTCCGAACATTTTAATTTAACTACCGGCTTCCGCTCAACTGTATTTGAACCATTATACAGGGTGTTTTTTTACCTGCCGCTGGCATTAATGGGGTTCACCGCGCTTGATATTTTGTTTGCCTATTTAATTACACAGTTATATGGCAACGTGGTGCATACCCAATACAGGGTTAATTTCCCTGAATGGTATAGCTACCTGTTTGTAACACCGTCACATCATCGGGTACACCATGCATCGAACATCCCCTACCTGGATAAAAATATGGGTATGGTATTAATTATATGGGACCGTATTTTTCGAACATTCCACGAAGAAAACCTGCCCGAGCCTGTTAAATATGGGCTCACCAAACAACCGGAAGATACAGACCCCGTAAACATTATTTTTCATGAGTGGAAAGCACTATGGTACGATGTGAAAACGGCGCCAAACTTTAAAACGGGTGTCAAATACCTGCTATACCCACCCGGATGGAGCCACGATGGGCGAACAAAAACGGCAACGGTGCTGCAAAAAGAATACAGCAAGTAAATTGACTATTTAAACACGGCAATTTGCTTTTAATTTTCTTTTTTGGGTAATTGTAGTATATCCCAACTGCAACAATATTATCTTCATTCATTATAAATCCCTTTACAAACTTAAATAAATTATTTTCAAGTTAATTTATTATCACCATTGGCACTATTTTTGCCTTTTTTCATTTTTATAAACCATCAAACTTATAAAATATGAAAACAACATTTTTAAAAACAGGGATTAGCATCATGATCGCGGCTGCAATGCTGGCTTCATGTAAAAAAGGCGGTTCTTATAGTACTGTCTTATCATCTGCACAATTATCAATGGGCGTAAACGCAGATAATGCCGCCACTTCATTGGCAACAACCAATAATACCGGCACACCAGCAGCAAGCAGTACCGGTTCTGCAGCCAGCAGCATAAACTTTACCTCGGCCATAGCCAATATCAGCGGGTTTAAATTTGAAGCCACACGGAAAGGTTTGCAGATTGACGTAAGGTCAAATAATTTATCAACCGTAGATCTTTTTGCAATTAACCCATCAATGACAGGTATTACTTTAGATACAGGCACTTATACCGAAATTGAAATACGGGTAGAGTTTAGCAAATCGTCAACAAGCACTTTGCCCTTAGTGCTAAAGGGCACCTTTACTACGTCAACAGGCACCGCAATACCTATTGAATTTGACCTGAATGATAATGCCGAAGTAAGCGCGGCTGCACATGACGTGGTTGTTGATGGCAAAACCAATTTAACCAGCATTGTTACCATGCATTTAGGCAAATTATTAGCCGGCATTAGCTCTGCTGATATAGCTGCGGCAACACAAACCAATGGTACTATTATTATAAGCAGTACTTCAAATCAATCTATCTATAACAGGGTGTTGAGTAACTTCTCGTCATGTGGCGACTGGGATGGATTTGAGCATCATGACAGATAAAAAGAAATTTTAGCTGTTGCGAAATAGTAGAATAGTAAGCAAAGGGAGGCCTAAAGGGCCTCCTTTATTGTTATTGGCCATTATTAGTGTTATCACCATAGGTGTTCGGAAGAATGTGTTTTGCAGATATAAATTCCCCTCTTGAGAGGGGGCGCGCAGATTGTGCGGATGCAGGGGTGTGTTAATGAAGCGCAAGAGACACACCCCTCCACCCCTCTCAAGAGGGGAATCACACGATCCCACCGCTCTCTTATTCTTCCGAACACCCATGGTGTTATCACCACCGGTCGGTTTACCTGGCATAGTGTTTAATGGCTATCCTGATCAAAAATATTAAGCCGATAAGCGCCGCTATAGCCACGTAAGCTAAGGGGCGTGCAAAATTAAACGTCCAGCCGAGTCCGGTGCGTTTTGGAACCATAATTTTTCTATCGTCGGGATTATAGTAGATAAAACCCCATTTCCATGAGTTGTAGTCCTCTTTGTTGGGTTGATCCATAGTATAAAGGTAGCAATTTGTTGATGCGGGTGCGCGGGTATTTATCCTAAACAAGCATATCCTTTATACTTGTAAATGGTGTTAATTGCCCCTCTTCAGCCTGTCTTAAAGATTCCTTCACCCCTTTTATCACATAATCAGGATAAACTTCACTTTTCCGTTCAAAAGTTATTTTCATGGCTTTCATAACGGCTTTTAAGGCCGTCAACTGTTCTTTATTCTCCGGGTAAGCAATCAGCACGTCCATGTAACGAATATAGCTATTCTCCATAAAACTTAAAACGAATAAATGAACTTAAAAACATACGGGATTGCTACGTCCTGTTTTTTAAAATTGTATCTAAACGTTCCTCACCAAGCTAAATTTATATTTAAATTAGACAAAAAGATTCTTAGCTGCTAACTTTAAACAACACATCGGTATGGATAACCACTTCAACAATAAGGTTACCTGGATAACGGGCGCATCTTCGGGTATTGGCGAGGCGCTGGCCTACACCATGTCGGCCGCCGGTGCCAGGCTGATATTGTCGAGCCGCAGAATGGACGAACTGGAAAGGGTTAAACAAGCCTGTAGCGATCCCGGACGGGTGCAGTTGTTGCAACTGGACCTGGCAGATCCCCCTTCGCTGGAAGGCAAGGTAACGGCAGCCATTAGCTGCTTTGGCCAAATAGATATTATGGTGCATAATGGCGGTGTTACCCAACGGTCGCTGGTAATTGAAACCGGTATGGAGGTGCACCGGCGGTTAATGGAACTGGATTACTTTAGTTATGTGGATCTCACCCGCGCGCTGTTGCCCCATTTCATAGCACGTAAAGCCGGGCATTTTGTAATTACCAGCAGTGTTATGGGGAAGATAGGTACGCCTATGCGGGCTGCCTACGCTGCCGCCAAACATGCCCTTCATGGGTTTTTTGACTGCCTGCGGGCCGAAGTAGCGGCTGATAACATTAAAGTAACCATACTTACGCCGGGCTACATCCGCACTAATATCTCCCTATATGCCGTTACAAATAAGGCATACGGTTTAGGTAAGCCTTCTGAAAATATAACCAACGGCTTCCCTACAGACCGTGCCGCAAAACAGATCATGAAAGCTATTAAAAGAGGCTCGTTCGAACCTTATATTGGCAGGTTCGGCGGCGAAAGGATAGCGCTTTGGCTCACCCGCTTAGCGCCGCGCATATTTACCCGGATAGCTCCGAAGCTGATACCGAAATGATGTGTTTGCCTAAAACCCAACCAGCCTGCTTAAACGAACGGTCCTGCCGTAACCGCCATTCGGAAGTATCTCCATTGAGCTAAATAATATTGCGCTATTGGCAGATAGCTGAACTTCGGTGTCCGTTGGCTGGCCGATACCAAAGGAGAAATATTTGTAATAGATTTCTACCGTGCCATCTGCGCCTATGCTGTAAGGCACGGTGTCCAATAACGAACCTTCCTTTATATAAATCTTGTTGTCGGTTCTAAAGTCGAAGTAGTCGTCCTGCTGGCCTATATAGAATCTGGAAGTCCCGGTAAATAAATTATAGGTGGTATCACTCAGGACATTCCATTTGTGTACAAGAGTAACAGGCTGAGCTGTTTTTTTGCATGTCAGCAATAACATACATAACAATAAAGTCGAAAAAGCAGTAGCGATGATCTTCATTTTAGGTATAATGTTATGTTTATAGTTTAAAATTAATCATTCACTCTCACAAAAAATAAAAAAATTATTGACAAATCAATTTTACTTGCTACATTTACCACAGAAATAAGACACATGACATTTAACAGCGCATATTTTTATGGTTACTACTTTTACTTTAACAGTAAGAGCCGGGACTAATATGCACTAACAAACATATAAAGAAACTGAAAAGTCCCGGCCTAAACAACCGGGACTTTTTGCTTTAAAGGCATTTTATGAAAAAAAACAAATCAAGAGTAGCCATACAGGGCATCCGCGCCTCCTTCCACGAGGAAGCGGCTTTCAAATATTTTGGAGATAACATCCAAACCATTGAGTGTGGCTCTTTTAAGCAAACATTTGAGGCCCTGCAAAACAACGAGGCCGACTATGTGGTAATGGCTATTGAAAACAGTATTGCAGGCAGTATTTTACCCAATTACAGCTTATTGCTTAACTATAATTTCCCGGTAGTTGGCGAGGTTTACTTGCCTATTCAACTGCATTTAATGGCATTGCCGGGCGTGGCGTTTGAAAATGTAAAGTACGTAACCTCGCACCCTATTGCCATACGCCAGTGCATTGATTTCTTTGACGAATACCCCCATTTAAAGATCATTGAAAGCAGCGATACCGCGGCCTGTGCCAAACGCATACACGATGAGCAGTTGACTGATACAGTGGCAATTGCTAATACTCTGGCAGCCAAGCTTTATGGCTTAGATGTTTTGGAAAGAAGAATCGAATCGAACAAGAAAAACTTTACCCGTTTCCTGATACTTACCCATCATGATAACGTGGAAAAAGGCCCGGCCAACAAGGCTTCATTGTGTTTCCAGGTAAGCAACCAGGTAGGTTCATTGGCCAAGGTGCTTAATGTTTTTGCCAACCAGGGGGTTAACATGAGCAAAATTCAATCTATGCCGGTTTTGGGCAAGCGTAACGAATACAACTTTTATGTAGATGTAGAGTGGGAAGAAACCAGGCAATACGACAGCGCTATAAAACAAATACTAAAATACACCCACAACTTTAATATACTGGGCGAGTATATGCGGTACGAGGAAGATATCAACACTGAAAAACCGTTGAATATAGCACCCGAAAAAACTACCCGAAAGTACATAAGTATTAAGAAGATAGAGAAGACGGAAAGTCCGGAAGTCGGAAAGTCAGAAAAAGGAAACAAATGATAACTAACTGAAAAAGAAATAATTAACTAAACAAGCACTAAACTAACAACTAAAAAACTCCCGGACTTAGGGTCTTCCCGACTTCCGGACTAAATAACACAAAAACGATGAAACTGGATTTAAACATACAACCCCTAAGCTCCTGGATAAAAACAGGGAGCGAGCCGCTATTAATAGCAGGCCCCTGCAGTGCCGAAACTGAAGATCAATTAGTTGCCACTGCCCATTTATTAGCAAATACAGGCCGTGTAAGCGCGTTACGCGCCGGTATATGGAAACCACGTACCCGTCCCGGAGAGTTTGAAGGCATTGGCAGCATTGGTTTGGAATGGCTTAAACGCGCCAAAGCAGAAACCGGCTTGCCTACAACCGTTGAAGTTGCTACCGGTAAACACGTTGAAGAAGCTTTAAAAGCAGGTGTTGATATACTATGGGTTGGCGCGCGTTCAACCGTTAACCCATTTACTGTACAGGAAATTGCCGACGCTTTAAAAGGCGTTGATATACCGGTTATGGTTAAAAACCCGGTAAACCCTGATCTTTCATTATGGATTGGCGCTTTAGAGCGTATCAATAACGCAGGTATTACCAAGTTAGCGGCTATTCACCGCGGGTTTTCATCTTACGAAAAAACGGCTTTCCGTAATGAGCCAATGTGGGATATTGCTATCCACCTGAAGACTTTAGCACCAAGCCTGCCATTGATCTGCGATCCGAGCCATATCTCAGGTAACCGCGAACTGATAGGTTATATCTCGCAAAAGGCGCTGGATCTGGATATGCAGGGACTGATGATCGAATCACATATCGACCCAAGTATTGCGTGGACAGATGCCAAACAACAGGTAACCCCTTCTGCCTTAGTCGAATTGATAGACCGTTTAACCTTACGCAAGCCCGAAACCCGCGATGCCGCTGTTAATGATAAATTAGTTGAGCTGCGTAACAATATCGACAAGATAGATGACCTGATCATACAGAAAATGGCCGAGCGTATGCAAATTGCAGAGAAGATCGGTCAGTACAAAAAGGACAATAACATCACCATTTTACAGGTAAGCCGTTGGGAAGAGATATTGAACAAACGTATCAATTACGGTAAAGCGTTGAAACTGAGCGGCGAGTTTACCGAGAAACTGTTGGAACTGATCCATGCCGAATCTATCCGCAAACAAACCGAGATCATGAATAAAGATGCTGCAGGCCAGCAAGCCGAAAAACTGACCCACGCGTAATAACAATGAGTAAAAACATACTGCTCACGGCAAAGAGCAAGTCAATAAAAGGCACGGTTAACCTCACGGGTTCAAAAAGTGAGTGTAACCGTGCCCTCATTATCGAGGCGTTAAGCGGCGGCAAAGTGAAAGTGCAAAACATATCCGATGCTGCCGATGCCGTTTTACTTGCGGGTATTTTGAGGCCGCAAGTTGATGACCTCAACCTGCCTCAAGCCACAAATGATACACCTCAAGCTGCTTTAAACGCCCCTGTAGTTCCCTTAGGCGCACCTATGGATGCTATCACTGCACAAAAGGGCACTTCTCTCAAATCTCAAATCTCAAATCTCAAATCTTACGCTACCATCAACATCGGCCCGGCAGGTACGGCTATGCGATTCTTAACGGCCTACCTAACCTTGGAGGATGAAGAGGTGATATTAACAGGCAGCGAGCGGATGAAGCAGCGGCCAATAGGCATACTGGTTGATGCTTTGCGCAAGCTGGGTGCGGTTATTGGGTATGAAGAGAACGAGGGTTACCCGCCCATCAGGATCAAAGGCGGCCTGCAACAGGTAACCAGCAAGGTAAGCGTTAAAGGCGACATCAGCAGCCAGTACATTACCGCGTTGTTGCTGATAGCGGCGCGCTTGCCCATGGGTTTGGAGCTGCATATTGAAGGTGAGCTAACCTCGCGCCCGTATGTAGAAATGACTTTGGCCATGCTGGAACAGGCAGGCATCAAACATACCTGGAACGATAACGTCATAACTATTGCCAATCAGCAATTTGCTGAAACATCGATCTATATTGAGCCAGACTGGAGCGCGGCATCCTATTGGTATGCCATAGCTGCATTGGCTGATGAAGCCGAACTGTTTCTGCCGGGGTTAACCCAGTACAGCTTGCAGGGAGATAGCGTGATAACCGAGATCATGGCCAACTTTGGCATCACCTCGCAGTTTAAGGACGGCGGCGTATATCTGCAAAAAGAAGTTAAGCCGGTGTTCCGCAAGATATTCGACCTGAAAGAATGTCCTGACCTTGCGCAAACCATTATTGTGGTATGCGCGTCCATAGGCCACGAGGCAACATTTACCGGATTAGAAACCCTAAAGATCAAAGAAACCGACCGCATCAAAGCATTACAAAACGAGCTGGCCAAAATTGGCGTTAAGTTAATTGAAAAAGGACAGGTGTATAAACTGGATTGCAGCGAAAAGTTTATCCCACAACGCCTGTTCATTAACACCTACGAAGATCACCGTATGGCAATGGCTTTCGCCCCGCTGGCGCTGATAGTCCCCGAAGTGGAAATTGAAGAGGCAATGGTAGTTGAAAAATCATACCCGGCGTTTTGGGTAGATTTGGAGAAGATGGGGTTTCAGGTAAAATAGTCTGAACCATGATTCGTAGGATTTAAGGATTGCCTTTATTAACTACAATCGGGTTAATCAATCAAATCCTTTGAATCATGGTTCAGACAAAAGAACGCTTTTATAACAAACAATAAAATAATCTGCACATTTGCATATATGCACATCAAAATCGGTGTAATCACAAAGCAATCAGTGCAATCACAATAATAAGTATGGCAGGCAATTCATTCGGACAATTATTCAGGATAACCACATTTGGCGAATCGCACGGGGAAGCTATTGGCGTAATTATTGACGGCTGCCCCGCGCAGCTTGACGTTGATTTAGATTACATACAGGGTGAGCTAGACAAACGTAAGCCCGGCCAGTCAAAAATAACCACCCAGCGTAAGGAAAGCGATACCGTAAAGATACTTTCGGGCGTATTTGAGGGTAAAACCACAGGCACACCTATTGCGATGCTGATACCGAATGAAGATCAGCGGTCAAAAGATTACAGCCACAATACCGACGTTTTCCGCCCATCGCATGCCGACTATACCTACCAGGTTAAATACGGCATACGCGACCATCGCGGCGGCGGCCGCTCATCGGCCCGCGAAACCGCGGCCCGTGTTGCGGCAGGCGCTTTAGCCAAACTATTGCTCAAAACACAGGGGATAGAGATCGTGGCCCATGTAAGCAGCGTCGGTAAGATCAACGCGCCAAATGTGGAGATCACCAATGCGCAGGAGTTTATTGCCGAACGCGAAAAAAACATCGTCCGCTGTGCCGACCCGGCAACTGCCGAAGAAATGATCGAATATATCGACAGCATCCGCAAGCAAGGCGATACCGTTGGCGGCAAAGTAAGCTGCTATATTCAAAACTGCCCCGTTGGCTTAGGCGACCCGGTATTTGATAAACTTCATGCCGATTTGGGCAAAGCCATGTTAAGCATTAATGCCGTACATGGTTTTGAATTTGGCTCAGGCTTTTCGGGCAGCGAAATGCGCGGGTCTGAGCACAACGATATTTTTATCGCCAACGCTCCCTCTCCTTTGGAGAGGGCTGGGGTGAGGCCGATAAAAACCATTACCAATTTCTCGGGCGGCATACAGGGCGGTATCAGCAATGGTATGCCTATTGAGTTTAAGGTGGCCTTTAAACCCGTTGCCACTATTATGCAAAGCCAGGCCACCGTTGACAGCGAAGGCAACGCCGCCGAAATCTCTGGCAAAGGCCGTCATGACCCTTGCGTAGTGCCACGCGCCGTGCCTATTGTTGAGGCTATGGCGGCGCTGGTGTTGGCTGATCATTGGTTGAGGAATAGGAATAGTATTTTGGCCCCTAACCCCCTAAAGGGGGAATAATAGCGAGCTAAAGATTTGACAACTTTCAAAAAGTTGTCAAATCTAAACAGGAGAACAAATGAAAATATCTAAAGAAAGTCAATTTTGGGAGTGGTTTAAAAGCAATGAGGCCAGGTACTTCTTCCTAAATCAGATTAATGATTCAGATGAAAAAGAAAGACTATTGGATGAATTCTTAAACCATTTACATAAATATTGCGACCGGATTTTTTTTGAAATTGGTGGTTATCCGGATGAAAAACAGGATTTGATCATTACAGCAGAAGGAGATACTGATTATTTTCTTCAAGTAGAAGCAATTGTTCGCGCAGCGCCTCAATTCGACAATTGGAATATTATTGCATTTAAACCCATCCGAACGGATTATGTAACTGAATACGAAGGCATTACCCTCGACCCAAAAGGAATTTGGTTTATCCCGCTTAACAATAACAACGAACCTGAAAAAATAGGATTAAGGCTATATTCTGATAATTACAATGAAAACAATAAAATGAGCTTTCTAACTGCGGCTTATATTGTATTGGATAACGTTCTCGGTGAAAAGTCGAACGCATTGAATATTGGTTATGTTGAGATGGAAACACCATCATTCTCTCAAAAAGAGGAATCAATCGAACTTAGTAAGCTTCCCAGGTATATTGAATGGTCGAAATCTAAAAAATAAAGATTATAGCTCATTCAGCAGCTCATCTGCGTCACACGCCCGAAGTTTGCCAGCTAAAACCAGCTTCATTTCATCTAAAGCTTCCTTAACATCTTCTAAAACTTTGGCTTTATAAGGTGTAAGTGATTTAGTTTTTACATAGGGAAGGTCATTTAATAACACCATTAGCGCAGCTGCCTTACTATCCTTAACCTCCAATAAAAATTTCATATTCCTAAAACTACAAAAAATTTCATCGGGAAAGCTTGGGTCCAATTCAAATTGTCACTAAGCAGGCGTTTATTTGGCTAAAGCCCTTATATGATTTTTTATTTTTATCGCCCCATAAATGGGACGGCAATGAATCTTTATATTTCATTGCCGTTTGGCTTTAGCCAACGGATAAAGAAGCATAAATAAGCAGGGCTTTAGCCAAAATTATCAAACGATTAGCGTAACCAAATACAGAATTTTCGCTATGCTAATCGCGACAATTTGAATTGCACCCGAAAGTTACAGTTCTAATTCTCCTCAAAAGCCCGCGCTTCAAGATATTTGTCCATATCAATATGGTTAACGCCTTTTGACCACCATGTTGGCGCAGGTTTATCCTTTAGCATATAATCAAAATACTCCAGCATCCGTACCGCGTAATCTTTACGGTTGGGCAGTTTGGCAATACCATGGTTTTCTCCTTTATAAGTTATCATCACTACCGGTTTATTTAAACGGCGTAACCCGTTATAATATTCAATTCCCTGGGTAAAATCAACTGCTCCGTCTTTATCATTATGCAACAGCAGCAATGGCGTTTGTACATTTTTAATATGGTAAATGGGCGAGTTACGCTCAAATGCTTCAATATTATCCCAATACCCACTGGTTAGCCGCCCCTGGCTGGCTTCAAATATGGCCTGGTTGGTAATACCCGCGTTCCAATAGATGAGGCTGTACATACTTATCATATCTGTTAATGGCGCGCCGGCTGCCGCTGCCTTAAAAATATTGGTTTGAGTAATTAAAAAAGCTGTTTGGTAACCACCCCACGAGTGGCCGTGTATAGCCACCCGTTTAGCATCTACAATGCCTGTAGCAATTGCCGCCTGCACCGCAGGCACCACACAGGCAACGGCCGACATACCGGGATCATTGATCTTGTATTTAATATCGGGCATCAGTACCGCATAGCCGTTACTGGTATAAAGGGCCTTATTAAAGCCGGTACCGGGGTAACCGGGCATAGTGTATCCGTTTAATCCATCGGTTAAGCGTTCATAAATGTAGGTTATGGTTGGGTAGGCTTTGCCCGGCACGTAGTTGGCGGGCAAGTATAAGGCAGCCTGCAAAGTATCGCCATTGGCGCTTACATAGTTAAAAAGTTTAACACCCGATGACCATGCATATTTAGCCTGATCAGGCGTGTTTTTGGTAACTTGCTTAGCGGCCGAAAGATCAGCGGCGGCGGTTACAAATACCTCGGGCGATTGCTCATAATTTTCCTTGCTATAAGCAAAAACGGCATTATTTTTTGCTTTAACCAGGTTGCCGTAAGCATAATTATCTAAAAATAATATTTTAATTTGGGCGCCATCTAACCGCCCTATGCCTGCCTGTTTTGTAGTCCTGTTAAAAACACTAAAGTATTGCGCCTTTTGCAAATCGGTGCCTTTATCATCGGTATATAGGTTAAAGATGCCGGTGATCTCCGTTTTCCTGGCTTTCCAGTTATCTGTAAGTGAAACCACCGACTTTCCATCTGCGCTGATACGCCAAAGGTCATAATTATCTTTAATCAGCGCATATTTAGAATCAGCCGACCAGCCAAAGTTTTCGGTGGCCGGTTTTATTACATTATGGTCGTCCAGTTCATCAACAAACGATGATTTGATTTTCCCGGTAAGGTTATATTTCTCGCCGGTTTCTAAATTGATGCTGTAAAAAGTTCCATCCTGGTAATAGCTCACCAATTTTCCGTTAGGCGCCATTCTAAAGCCGGGGTTACCTGTAAGGTAAAAATTCTCAAACAATAGTTTTTTATCCCCGGTTTTGAGGTTTATCAAATAAATATCAGCATAACTTTGCCCATTAAGGTTACTCATCAGTTCATATTTGGCATTGTCTGTCCCTATAGCATACGCTTGTTTAGGCGCTACATTAACTGTACGCATATTACTGTCGGCCAGTTGAATAAAGCGGTTGTTGGTCACCTGGTATTCGGCCAGGTAACTAAAGGTTTTGTCGCTCATTTCCTGCACGGTTTGTGCGGACTGCAGCCGCTTGTCCTGCCAGTTCCAGATAATCATATCCGGTTTATCTATATCATCTTTTTTGGCCGCTGCTATTTCTGCCGGCTTTTTATTTACCGAGTCTTTACGGGCGTCTGCCACGCTCCCGGCCTTCGCAGTCGTTTTAGTGCTGTCCTTTTTTGCGGTTGTTTTAGTGCTGTCTTTTTTGGCTTTATCATTTTTTTCAATAGTACTTACACCAAACAACAATGTTGTCAAATCATCCGACCAATATGGGCGGCGGTCGCCACTTATACCCATTCCGGCAGGGAAAGATTTATCGGTTAAGCCGCTGTAAAAAGTTGTGCCCAGGCTATCTCCTTTTACTTTACTAACACCGATTACGCTGTAAACATCTGTCTTATAATCGTCGTTCTTATTTGATTTCAAAAGCGCAAATGCGGTCCCCTCCTGGTTCCAATTGATAGATTTATACAAGGCTTTGTCATTATCAACACCGTCAGTAATGCCGGTTTTCATATTGCGCACATAAATACCGTTGCCGTTTTTACCATTGGCATCAACCGAGTAAGCAAGCAGATCGCCCGCTTTGTTAAAAGCGAACTCGCCCACGCTACCCACATTAAAGCTTTTTTTAGTTGATGCATTGCACAGCAAAAGATCAGTGCCCTTGGCGGCGTCCTTTTCTTTTGACGCGGTTTCGAGCGGCGAAAATGATATGGCTATCCAGTTAGGCAATTTGCCCGAAAAGCTAAAGTTTTTTACATGATCAAACTCTGTTTTTGTGTTTGCAGCAAGGTTTACAACAAGCAGCTTATCATATAAAGTTTTATTGGTTTTCTTAGCCGCTTTTACTTCAGCGTCTTTAGGCGATACTTTAAACGCAATAAATTTTGCATCGTTACTAAAAGCTATAAAGCTGGCGGTAGCGCCGCAAGGGTAACGAAAAGTAGTGGTATCATTAACCTTACGGACCACAACTTCCTGATCACCATCAACCGGGCCGTTAATATATGCCATCCATTGCCCGTCTGGAGATAAGGTATTATAACCTGATTTGATGTACCGCCATGCGGTGACATCTTTCCAGCTCAGCGCCGGTTTTTGCTGGGCGTTTACATTTAACCCGGTGAAAATTAATAATAAAAATAAGGTGGTCAATTTGATTGGTTTCATGGCTGATAAGTTTGATTAAATATAGCAATGTTAATATTAATAAATAATAGAGTACGTAAATTTCAATGGTGGGTTTAGGTACAAGCAAAATATTTTCTGCTAACCAGACATCCCCGGCCCCCCTCTAAATCTCCCCCCGGTTGGGGGAGATTTAGAGGGGGCTATGAGGAGTGCTTTTAAAAACCTAATTTAGACTTAATGAAAAAAGCCCTCATCTTCGACCTCGATAATACCATTTACCCGGTAAGCGCTATTGCTGATGAGCTGTTTGAAAGTTTGTTTAGCGTGGTTGATGAATACCGCGAGTTGTTAGGAAATAACGAGCTACAAAACATCAAAGAAGAATTTACCCGCCGCCCCTACCAGGACATAGCCGATAAATACAATTTCAGTGAGGAACTTAAACAGAAAGGGCTTAACCATCTTCAAAACATCACTTACAATAAACCCATGGCAGCGTATCCCGGTTATGATGAAGTGAGACTAATACCTCTCCAAAAATTCCTGGTAACTATGGGGTTTACCAAATTGCAAAACAGCAAAGTGGATATGCTGGGCATAGCAGCCGATTTTACTGAAATATATATTGTTGATCCGCAAATTTCTGCAGTTACCAAAAAAGATATTTTCGCCAATATCCTTTCCAAATACAACTATCTGCCCGGCGATGTACTGGTTATCGGCGATGACCCCGGATCTGAAATTAAAGCGGCAAAGGCATTGGGTATTGATACCTTTTTGTTTGATCCCGCCAACAGACATCCCGATACGGAGGTTACTTACCGGTCGGGTAAATTGGTGGATATTGTGGATTGTCTTGATTTTAATTAGCACGCCGGATGTCATGCTGAGCTCCGTCGAAGCATGTGCGTGAAGGCCTGCCCGTTTATAATTAAATATTGTACATATAATTTTATCTGAGTAAATTAGCCTATAATTAAACCTATCACCATGACTGTTACTGCTTTTACAATTGCCCCAGACTTTGGAATGCTGCTATTCATTCCGTTGATCATAGGGATTTACATCCTGTTCTTTCTTGCTATAAGAGGATTAGTGTTATGGTATTTTAAGATAAATGAGGTAACCTGGTACCATGAAGAGCACATCCGATTAATGGAAGAACAAAATCTTTTAATTGAACAGCAAACCGAGATTTTAAAAGAGTTTAAAACACAAATGGGTAACAACACTATTGACCCAAACAAATAGGATTAACGACCAGGCATCCTCGTCGCTTCATTAGCCGTGCGACGGGATTGCTTCGCCAAAAAATTCCCCTCTTGAGAGGGGGCGCGTTGATTGTGCGGTTGCAGGGGTGTGTTTGTAAGCCATGCCTAACCAACACACCCCTCCACCCCTCTCAAGAGGGTAACTATATAGGAGTTGGGACAAGGGGTATTAGTTAAATGGTATTATATTCCCCTCAACAAGTTTGATGCCGTAAGTATTGGATAATTCCACAGCCCTTGCGATTTGACTTGACGTAGTTCTTGGGCGAACATTAGCACATCCTATACAAATCATTGCAAACACATTCAATCCGCTAAAATCCATTTTTCCATAAAATACATCTATAGTATTTTTTAGTTGTTCAAAAGCCGTTCTTCTTCTTTTACCCCGAACTCCAGTCGATGCTGTTTTTATTTCTACAAAGTGAAATTCATTGTCATTAAAGACGGCGCAATCACATTTTTTGTTGTCATCATCTATTATTAGACATCGGTCTATTGCTAAAAAATTTAATGGTTTTGCGGTATTATTCTCAACGGTAAAAAAACAAAGTGAATTTGGAAATGGCGCAATACAAGTAAAGCAACAAGCCGACTCCCTGTCAAAAACTTTAAAAGCAGCGTGATTAACTATGGATAAACAGTTATTTTGAATGCAATCTGGAAAGGCGTTGTTAATCTTGTCAATCATTTATTAAGCATAAATACTCATAAGTTTATCAAACTTATCGCCTATATCTTCTGATATTCCGTCTAACTCGTTTTCACTTATCAGATTAATATTTCTATCAAAAATTTCTTTGACTGTGCCTTCTGAAAAGTAAAATGCGTTAAAGTCTTTCGGGTCTATCCACGTGTTTTTAGGAACTATATCTGCAATAGCATCTTCGTTGTTATTTTTATTGGCAGATATGAAAGCCAACAAAAGGATATTAAACGAACTTAAAATATATGGGCTATGGGTAGTTATAATTAAATCCCCGCTTCTTTTACTTTGCTTTAGTGATGATATTAAAAAATCAACGAGTTTTTTCTGTGTTGCCGGATATAAACTCAATTCAGGCTCTTCAATAATAAAAGATGAATACGCCTTGGTATTACAAAGGTTTTTTAAAACCAATAATACGGGTAATATAGCCTGAAACCCGCTTGCGCTTTCTGATAAATCCA
>JABDBT010000013.1 GCA_013288465.1 Bacteroidota bacterium
TAGAGGCAAAAATGGCAAACATCAAAGAAAATCCATTAGACAAATTGAATATTAACGCTTTGATTTTCAAGGTAATTCAAAGCTTTGTTGGCTTAAATGAGAAATTTGTAGATGCCGATATTAAAAAGAAACGTCAAATGGTGTGTTCATTATTCCCTAAAAAATTAGAATTTGACGGATTTCGATATCGAACACCCCAACCGAACTCCGTAGCTGATGTTATATTGCTGATAAACAGGGAATTGTGTGGAAATAAAGAAGGGAAAGAAGCTTATTATAAGCATCTTTCCCTTCTGGTAGCCCGTAGGGGAATCGAACCCCTGTTTCTAGAATGAAAATCTAACGTCCTAACCCCTAGACGAACGGGCCTTTTTGTTGGAGTTCCGAGTCCTGAGTTCTAAATCTTAAGTCGGGTTGCGACTCATGGCTTTAGACTTTCGACTAAAAATCTCCCCTTATTTTGGGATTGCAAAGATATACGTTTAATGATAAATTAAAAATAATCTTTCAAAAAAATTATTTTGGTGTGATAAGTCCGTCAATATATAGGTAAATCAAGTTAAGAAGGCTTAGCAATGTAATGGGCAGATTTGAATGACAACGGCTTTGAAAACGTGCTATTTAACATTATCCCAACAAAAACATAATACGGGCATTATTATTCTATTACCAAATACACTTATATTTATTAAATAAAACCAACAAACCTGATGAGAACAGTTTTGCACAACCCGGTTATTGCTGAAAGCGGCAATAGTATTGTGGTTGAAAACAATCATTTCGCACCTGAGGAAGTATGTACAAATAACAAATGGGTATGTTAAAGTACGATGCAATAATTATTGGCGCGGGGCAGGCGGGCGGCCCTTTGGCTAAAAAAATGGCCCAGGCAGGCAAAAAAACCTTATTAATTGAAAAAAGGTGGGTCGGCGGCACTTGTGTTAATGATGGCTGTACACCTACCAAAACCTGGGTAGCATCGGCAAGGGCGGCTTATATGGCCGGGCATAGCGGCGGCCTTGGCGTAAAAATAAAAGGCTATTCGGTAAGTATGCCGAAGATAAAAAAGCGTAAAGACGAAATTGTGCACCAGTTTAGGGATGGCAGTCAAAAAGGGTTGGAAGCTACTAAAAACCTAACACTATTGTTTGGCGAAGCTACCTTTACGGGTAAAAAAATAATTGCTGTAAAGCTGAAAAACGGAAAGAAAAAAGAATTTACCGCCGATTTGATATTTATTAATACAGGCGCAAAACCTTATATCCCCGACATTGACGGGTTAAACAATATTAATTATTTAACCTCCACTTCTATACTTGACCTGGAACAAATCCCCAAACATTTATTAATACTGGGCGGCAACTATATCGGGCTGGAGTTTGGCCAAATGTTTCGTCGTTTTGGCAGCCGGGTAACGGTGTTGGAAAAAACAGAAAGAATAGTTCCACGCGAAGATGAAGATGTATCTGAAGAACTGACCAAAATATTAGCCGATGAAGATATTAATATCCGCACCAATACGGTAGCCGTCGGGTTCAAAAAAAAATCGGGCGGAAAAATAAGTATTTCGCTTTTAGATGGCGAAGACGAGAAAAAGCTACGATGTACACATGTTTTAGTTGCCGTGGGCCGCACACCACAAACCGAAGCGCTTAACCTGGCTAAAACCGGTGTTGAAACCGATGAACGCGGCAATATTAAGGTAAATGATAAACTGGAAACAAACATTCCCGGTATTTATGCGCTGGGCGATGTAAAGGGCGGCCCCGCGTTTACCCATATCTCTTACAATGATTATGCTATTGTTTACCGCAACTTAATTGAAAAAAAAAACCTATCTATAAAAGACAGGCCCATACCTTATTGTATGTTTACCGATCCGCAATTGGGGCACATCGGGCTAAATGAAACCGAAGCTAAAAAACTGAAGCTAAAATATAAAGTTGCAAAACTGCCCATGGCCCATGTGGCGCGTGCCATTGAAACCGGCGATACGCGCGGCTTTATAAAAGCCATCGTTGACACGGATACGAAACAAATTTTAGGCGCAACCGTATTAGGCCCCGAGGGCGGCGAAATCATGACCATACTACAAATGGCTATGATGGGCGGCATTACTTATGAGCAAATTCGTTATTGCGTATTTGCTCACCCGCTATATGCCGAATCATTAAATAACTTGTTTATGGCTTTAACCGATTAATTACCGCCTATGATAAAGGTTGAACAGCTTAGTAAATCATTTTGCGGGATTAAAGCGGTTGATGCTATTTCTTTTGAAGTGGCCGAGCATGAAAACCTCATTTTGTTGGGCACAAGCGGCTGCGGTAAAACCACCACACTAAAAATGATAAACCGATTGATTGAGCCCACCGGCGGTAATATCTTTATTAACGGGCAAAACATTTTAGCGCAACAGCCCGAAGTTTTGCGCCGGGGCATTGGGTACGTTTTACAAAACAATGGCCTGTTCCCCCATTATACCGTTGCCGAAAACATTGCCATCGTACCGCAATTATTAAAGTGGGATCAAAAACGGATCAAAAATCGAACGGATGAGCTACTTGAAAAACTGCACCTGTCAACCGAATATCTTAACGCGTATCCGGCAGCACTAAGCGGCGGCCAGCAGCAGCGCGTAGGGTTGGCGAGGGCATTAATGGCCGATCCGCCGGTTTTATTGATGGACGAGCCCTTTGGCGCGCTTGATAACGTTACCCGTTCAAAGATTCAGGCCGAATTTAAAGCGCTGGACGAGCTGAAACGAAAAACCATTATCATGGTTACGCACGATGTGCAGGAAGCCTTTGAATTGGGCAATCGCATTTGCCTGATGGATAAAGGCCGCGTTGTACAATGTGGTACGCCAACCGATTTGCTGTTCCATCCAAAAAACGATTTTGTAAGAGGGTTTTTGAAGGAGCAGCGATTACAATTGGAGTTTAAGGCAATCAAACTAAGCGATATAGCCCCCCAGGGTGTTTTTGATTTGCAGCCCGATATGAGCTTATGGGCAGCCTTAGAAAAATTTAAATATAATGGTGACAAGAAAGCTAATCAAGATGGATTTGAACAATTAATGTCGGCGTTCTATCGATATGAAAAACAATAGCCAATGAATAATCAGCAACAAACCCTGTTTGATTTTATGTGGCAGCAGTCTGATAAATTGCTTACGCAAACATTGCAGCATATCGGGCTTACGTTTATCTCATTGTTTTTTGCGGTGCTGATAGGTTTGCCATTGGGTATTTTGATCGCCCGTAAAATAAAGCTATCCGGCCCGGTTTTGGGTATCGCCGGTATTTTACAAACTATTCCCAGCATTGCGTTATTGGGTTTTATGATCCCGCTTTTAGGTATCGGCCCCAAACCTGCTATTGTTGCCCTGTTGTTATACGCACTGCTCCCAATTATCCGCAACACTTATACCGGCATTACAGGCGTTGATGCTGCCATTAAAGAGGCTGCTGTTGCAATGGGTATGACAAGCCGACAAATACTACTTAAAGTTGAATTGCCTTTGGCTATGCCCGTTATATTGGCCGGCATCCGCACCGCTACGGTTATTAATGTGGGCGTGGCTACGCTGGCCTCATACATCGCGGCAGGTGGCCTGGGCGAGTTTATATTCGGCGGCATTTCCCTAAACAATACCAATATGATATTGGCAGGCGCTATACCCGCCGCGTTGCTGGCTATCGTGTTTGATTTTTTGCTGTCGCGATTACAACACCTCAATCTAAAAAAGCTAAAAACTGCTACTGCCATCCTGCCACTGCTACTTATCTTGCTATCGTCCTTTTACTTTATCCCCTCGGCTTATGGCAGTAAGCTCACCGCCGGTTTTACGCCCGAGTTTATGGGCAGGCAGGACGGCAACCTGGGCCTGCAAACTAAGTATGGTTTAAAGATCCATACCATTGTGATCAGCGATGCCGTAATGTACAAAGCCGCTTATGAAAAACAGCTGGACGTTATCAGCGGCTACTCAACCGACGGCCGTTTAAAAGCCTACGGCCTTATTGTTTTGCAGGACGACAAAGGTATTTTTCCGCCTTATTATGCTGCACCCGTTGTTAGGGACGACGCTTTGAAAAAATTCCCCGAACTTGAAAAAACATTAAACCTGCTGGCCGGTAAAATAAATGATAGTGTAATGACCGAATTAAATTACCGTACTGATTATCTTCACCAAAGCCCCGAGCGCGTGGCAAAAGATTTTTTGACAGCGCAAAATTTATGGAAGCCCGAACGTAACGGCAATGCCGGGATAGTGCGAATAGGGTCCAAGATTTTTGGCGAACAATATATCCTGGCAAGTATGTACAGTATGCTAATAAAAGGAAATACCGATTATGATGTGGCCACAAAAACAGGCTTGGGCGGCACTAAAATTTGTTTTGATGCCTTAACCAATAACCAGATTGATTTTTACCCGGAATATACCGGCACCGGCTTGCTGGCCATATTACAACCGTCGGTTAAGACAGTTGATTCATTAGCGGGCAATAAAGACAAAACCTATAATTACGTTAAAACCGAGTTTGAAAAAAGGTATCAAATAAAATGGTTACAACCCATAGGTTTTAATAATGCATACGCGTTAATGATGCGGCAAAAACAAGCAGCCGCCTTAAATGTTAAGACCATATCAGATCTGAGAAAATATTTAGAAACAAAGTAACTAAATGAAGTTAACTGACCGCTATAAAAAAGTTCGCCAGCGTACCGAAATGATCTGTTCCCCATTGCAAACGGAAGATTATGTAGTTCAGCCGGTTGCAGATGTGAGCCCGCCTAAATGGCATATCGGGCATACTACCTGGTTTTTTGAAACTTTTATTCTGAAACCCTATTTTATGGGTTACCGGGAATACAATGCCGACTACAATTATGTGTTTAACAGTTACTACGAAACCGTAGGTAACCGTGTAATACGTACCGATAGGGGTAATTTAAGTCGTCCAACCGTTATCGACATTTACCGTTACCGCGAGTATGTTGATGAGGCGATGATGAACTTTTTATGCGAAGAGCCATCCGCAGAAATTAAAGAACTACTGGAGCTCGGCTTTAACCACGAAGAACAGCACCAGGAATTATTATACACAGATATTAAATACATTTTGGGGCATAACCCGTTATTCCCGGCTTATGATAAGAGTTACAGTTCACCAAAAGTAGTTGTCGCCGATGACGAATTTATAACGCTCAACGAGGGCATTTATGAAATAGGTTTTAAGGGCGAAGGCTTTTGTTTTGATAATGAACTAAACCGCCATAAAGTTTATTTAAACGCTTTTGAAATAAGCCCCAACCTGGTTACCAATGCCGAATATTTAGCATTTATCAACAGTGGTGGTTACCATGATTTCCGCCACTGGCATGCCGAGGGCTGGGATTGGGTAAAAACCAATCATATCGCATCGCCGTTGTACTGGCATTTGATCGATGGCGAATGGCACCATTATACTTTTCATGGGCTTGAGCCGCTCAACTTAAAAGAACCTGTTTGCCATATCAGCTATTTTGAAGCCTATGCCTATGCCGCATGGAAAGGATTAAGGCTGCCAACCGAATTTGAATGGGAGGCCGCCGCCAACCGGTTTAAATGGGGTAAAAGCTGGGAATGGACCGAAAGTTCATACCTGCCTTATCCCGGTTTTACAAAAGCGCCCGGCGCAATTGGCGAATACAATGGCAAGTTTATGGTAAACCAAAAGGTATTGCGCGGTGCGTCAGAAGTAACCACGTCAAACCATAGCCGGTTAACTTACCGCAATTTTTTTCAAACACATTTACGATGGCAATTTACCGGCATAAGGCTTGCTAAGTAATTGCACCAACAAACATAAACATGGATCTACCCCTAACAAACACCGAAGTAAGCACCTCGTCGAAAACTAAAACCGAACAGTTTTACGTGGATGTTATAACAGGATTGCAGGCAACACCCAAGCGGCTAAATTCAAAATATTTTTATGATGCCAACGGCGATAAGCTTTTCCAGGATCTGATGAACTGTGAAGAATATTATCCAACCAAATGCGAATTGGAAATATTTGCCGAAAAAACCGCCGAAATAGCAACCGCGCTTACTGGCGACGGTGATGCTTTCGATTTGATAGAATTAGGTGCGGGCGATGCCCTGAAATCAAGCTATTTGCTTAAATATCTTTTAGAGCAAAACGTTGATTTTACGTATCTGCCTATTGATATATCAGACAATGTAATATCCTACCTTAACATTACCCTGCCCGTGGTTTTGCCCGGCCTGCAAATAACCGGTTTAAACGGCGATTATTTCGATATGCTTAAACAAGCTGCCGAACGCCCCCATAAACGCAAGGTAGTTATGTTTTTGGGGTCAAATGTGGGTAATATGCCGGTTAATGAAGCGGTAGATTTTTGCAGGGAAATACGCGGCTACTTATCAACCGGCGATATGATGCTAATAGGCATCGATTTGAAGAAAGATCCCAAAACCGTGTTAGCAGCTTATAACGACAAGGAAGGTATCACCAAAAGGTTTAACCTCAACCTGCTCGAACGCATTAACCGCGAACTAAATGCCGATTTTGATGTAACGCAATTTGAGCATTACCCGGTTTATGACCCCGAAACAGGCGCATGCAAAAGTTACTTAGTGAGCGGCACAGACCAGGTTGTAAAAATTAACGGGCAGGAAAACATCCATTTTTTAAAGGATGAATGCATTTTTATGGAGATATCCCAAAAATACACCGTAGCACAAACCAATCACATGGCCTCGGCATCGGGGTTTAAAACAGTAAATCACTTTTTCGACCAGAAAAAATGGTTCATTGACGCGGTTTGGGTAGCGGAGTAAGTAGTTCCACCAAACGGCGTTGGTAAAAACCGGTTATAAATAATTTCAAAGAACAAATTGTGTGGCACCGGGCAAGCATATTAAAATAATTCGCTTTGGAGTATCTGAGAGCCTGTACAAATTCATTCCAATAGTTATGGGGATACGTGGCTCCGATGGAGCCTAAAACACTTTTAAATGTTATCTATAAACACGCGACCCGCTCCGGGGTCCGGCTATTGAAATCCAGGGGAGTTCCGTGTTTATAGAAAAGGCTTCGAATCAATTGGGCTCCATAGGCGCCTCCTCTTACGGTTTAAGCTATTTTTAATGCATTGCCCTGACCTGGCTACCCCAAAATTTTTGGAAAATCCCGAATTATTTTTTTTGCTAAAAAACAGGCAGAAAAAAGCCGCGATAAACCCGCAGAATTGCAGGTTACTATTAAAGATACAAAAAAATAACGGCTTCTCAAAATGCCCTGTCCGTATAACTTGCTATAGCTAAAATGCCACCTATAAAGGGGTTAAAAGTAAATATCGCAACCCCAAAATAGCCGAAAAAAGCAAACCAGATTATGGCATTTCCAACCCTTAAACCATTGTTTTAATGCGGCCTCATGTCGCCTTAGCAGTACTTCAAGCGGCCTTAAACAGCTGTCACCATGCTTACCGGGGCTATTTAAACGCCTGGTGCCACAATTAGTTATTAAAAAAGCAGAGAAATCGCTTTTATAATTTCAAGCAACTCAAAAATATGAGGCGCGGGCCTTGTGCGATACCTTCCCCTAATTTTAGGAGAAGGAGGAGGATGGGGTAATACCAAAATAAATTCACTCCGGCATCGATATTTTACCGATCATAATCCTAATTTTGGGCGATACCCCAAAATTCAGGAAGAATAAAAACAATGGAAAATTTCTCTTTAAAAGGCCAGGTAATTGTAGTTACCGGCGGTACCGGCATCCTGGGCGATGCGTTTATAAACGGAATTGTGGAGGCGGGGGCCACCGTTGGCATTTTGGGCCGCAACGCAGCCGTAGCCGGCCAGCGTGCCGATACAGTTAATGCCAATGGCGGCAAGGCAATTGCTTTAATAGCCGATGTATTAAAAGAAGACGAGCTGATTGCGGCCCGTACAAAAATACTGGATAAGTTTGGCCGTATCGACGGGCTGATAAATGGCGCGGGCGGCAATATGCCCGAGGCAATTGTACAACCGGGGGCCGACCTGTTTAAGATGAACCTGGATGGTTTGCGCAAGGTAATGGACCTTAATTTATGGGGAACCATTATACCTACCCAAATATTTGGCGAAGCCATAGCCCAAAACGGCAAAGGCAGTATCGTAAACATCTCATCAATGGCATCGCAATCTGTCATTACCAAAGTATTAGGCTATTCTATGGCCAAGAGTGCAATCGATTGCTATAATAAATGGTTTGCGGTTGAAGCTGCTTTACGTTATGGCGATGCTATCCGCATGAACGCTATTGCGCCCGGCTTTTTCCTGACCGAGCAAAACCGTACCCTGCTAACCAACCCCGATGGCAGCTATACCGAACGCGGTAACCTGGTTTTGCAAAATACCCCATATAAGCGCTTTGGCGCACCGTCAGAACTGATAGGCGCACTGGTTTGGCTATTGAGCGATGCCTCAAAATTTGTAACCGGAACAGTTATTAATGTTGATGGCGGGTTTTCTATTTTCAGCGGAGTGTAAGCCCCCTCTAAATCTCCCCCGGTTGGGGAGACTTTGGATTTACCGCTTATTGAAATATTTGTATTAAAGAAGATTCTAAAGTCCTCCCTACCGGGGAGGATTTAGGTGGGGCTTATACAACAGCTTTTTCTTCTTCCGCCCGCACCGCTTTCACCCTGGTTATAGGCGGGCAACCGCAGCCTTTTTTAAATATTCCGCACGAAGAAAAACTGACCAGTACGATCAGCCCTGCTATAAATAATTTACTTTTTAACATGTTTAACAGCTGCAATTATTAATAATAAACTAAATGTACCCATGCAAGCGCCTACTGCGTCGGCAAACAGATCGTCCCACTCGCCGTTGCGCCAGGTAAAAACGTAGGCTTGTAATAACTCTATCAATCCGCCATATAAAATAGCAACCGCGGTTACGAGTACTTCAACCCCAAAGGTGAGGTTAGCTAATCCGCGATTTCTGATAAAGCCATTGGCATAAACAACAACCAATACAAAATAAAACCCGCAATGCACCAGTTTGTCAAACCCCGGAAAAAACAGGGGCGAGCTGGAAACACCACCCAATTTTATGGTGCATAACACAAAAATTACGATCACCCATAAAATGGTAGGCCAATAGTATTTATAGGCTATCCTCATTAAGCGCCAATTAGTTTCATGTACGCGTCTGCCGACAATAGATTCTCCATGTCAGCCACATTGGCCAAGCTTATTTTTACCATCCAGCCGTCGCCATAAGGGTCGGTATTAACTAATTCGGGCTGGCTATCCAGCAACGGGTTGGTTTCCAATATGGTCCCGGTAACCGGCATAAACAGGTCCGAAACCGTTTTAACAGCTTCTACTGTACCAAAAACCTGTTCTTTAGCCACCTCTTCGCCGGCAGCAGTAATGTCAACATAAACAATATCACCCAGCTCGCGCTGGGCAAACTCGGTGATACCGATAAAGGCTTCATTGCCCTCTGCCCGCACCCATTCGTGGTCTTTTGTATATTTTAATTCTGCCGGAAAGCTCATATTGCTGATTTTATTTGCTCAAAAATAATAAAACTTTAACCTAACACATCAATTACCGCTTATTTAAACCTATATTAGGCTTACCAAACAAAACTAACGGAATAATATTTGCTGACTGTTACTAAATTATAATAGCTAAATGAAAATTTCAAGCCTGATCGGTCTTACCATTATCTCCATGAGCCTGCAATCATGCAGTGGCGATATGAATAGTGACGACCAGGTGACCCTACCTAAAAACCGGTCAAAACCAACCATTATTATTGATAAAGATGCAGCCCGGTTTGCTATGGTAGCCGCCAGCAGCTGCCTCAATGAAATTGAGATGGGTAAACTTGCGGTAAAAAAAGGGGTGGACAAACGCGTGAAAAACTTTGGCGCTATGATGGCGAAGGACCATGCCAAGGCTAACGCGAAATTAGAAGCTATCGCGAGCAGCAAAAAAATCAGCTTGCCAGATACCATTACCCCCGATGAGCAAATTGCTATTAACAAGCTGAATAAAAACCAGGGGCGGGATTTTGACAGGGCTTACCTGGCCGATATGGTGAAAGATCATGAAAATGATATTAAAGTATTTAATGAAGCCTCCAAGCAACTCATGGACCCCGAACTGCGGGCCTTTGCAGCCAAAAATGTGCTTATCTTAAAAAGGCATTTGGATGCAATTAATATGATTAGGGGGAGTATGAAGTGATCTCAAATTTTACTGCATTGCCGGTGTAGGCCGGGCGTTATCAAAAAATGTTATCCCTCCAAGCTCATTCTCTTTTATTTCCACGGCAGGTTTCCCCTCGTAAATAAATATTGTTCCTTCTGCGCTAAGGTATTCTTCGTGTGTAAGTAATTCGGCGACTGACTTGCCGGCAAAATGACCTGCAAAACTACCTGAACCGCTTTTGGTATCTTTTATAATAATGGTAAACTTTTGGTTGGGATAATTGCCACCGCCAATATAGAGTAACACGGTGTTAAACCCGGGCCTCTCGGCATCGGGTTTAACCACACCACCATATAGCCGTCCTTCAACTATTACGTGCTCGCCTACGTGTTTTGCGGCATCGCCTACCATCACCGTGAAAGTATGCCCAAAAAGCAGTTTTTGAGTAAGTGTTTTAAAAGTATCGGGATTATTACGCCTGTATTCGGGCAGCCAGTCGGGTGTTTTCTTGATCTTCATATCATACAGCATCTTATCCGGTATCGCGGCTGTTAAAACCGCATCTACAGATATTTGCGAGCGGGTTGGCCCACGTCTTAAAAAAACATCAGTTGCAGTGCGGGCCATACGCGATTTTGAGTCGGATGTATCGCGAAATGCATGCCCTTGAGTATCAATATTAAATAAACCCTCGTTAATCATCGTGTAGCCTGCCTGGGCGTCAAAATAAATAAAACCGAGGCTATACATGCCTTTTGAAAAGGCAAGGTTAGGTCTTTTTGGAAAAGTTACCCATTGGCCCTCTGCCTCATAATAATGTTTGTTAAACACAAAATTTGTATCGTGCGTAACGGGAATATTTTTAGGCCCATTTGGAAACGCGCTGATTATTTTCGCTACCGGCGGACCGGGTGGCTGTGCAGCCGCATTAATAGTGCAGCTAATAAATAGGATAAACAGGAACAACAACCGTTTCATCATATAAAGCTACATAACTTAATACAAACTATTTTTGCCTAACCCCAATTAAACCCATAATTTGGCTGTATAATTCATTGCCTTATGTCCAATCCCATTGTAACCGGTTTAATGTCCTACGGAATGTCGGGCAGGTTGTTTCATGCGCCGTTTTTAACTACCAACCCGGGGTTTAGCTTAAAGGCGGTTGTTGAACGCCACCGGCAAAAAATGGCTGCCGACTATCCTGCCATTGTTAGTTACCTTACCGTTGACGATTTGCTGAACGATCCTGAAATCGAGCTTATCATTGTTAACACCCCCAATTTTACGCATTTCGACCTTGCTCAAAGGTCATTGTTGGCAGGCAAGCATGTATTGATCGAAAAACCGGCAGCCGCCGACGCCGCCGAGGTTAAAGAATTGTATGATTTGGCCAAAGCAAAAAATCAGCACGTAATGGTTTACCAAAACCGCAGGTGGGACAGCGATTTTTTGGCCGTAAAAGAAGTGATTGAAAGTGGCCGGTTAGGCAGGCTGACCGAAGTGCATTTCAGGTTTGACCGCTACAAACCCATACTAAGCCCCAAACCGTTTAAAGAAACTAAAGACACCCCTATAAATGGCCTGGTGTATGACCTGGGCCCGCACATTATTGACCAGGCCATGCTGCTATTTGGCAGGCCGCTAAGTTTTAATAAAGTAACCGCCTCGCAGCGCGAAGACTCCATGATCATTGATTATTTTAATTTCCAGCTAACATACCCCGATGAGTTAAGGGTGTTTTTAACCGGTGCGCTGCTTATTCCGGAGCCGCTGCCGTCATTTGTAGTACATGGCTCATTGGGCAGTTTTATTAAGAACAGGTGCGATGTACAGGAAATACAGTTAGATGCCGGTATGTCGCCGATTGATGCCGCCTATGGTATTGAACCTGCCGGGTGCGAAGGCAAATTGGTTACCATAGGGCCCGATGATAAAAAAAATGTGGAGTGGGTGCCATCCTATAAGGGCAATTATAGCCATTTATTTGAGGCGGTGTATCATACCATCCGCAATAACGCGTTATACCCTATAACAGAAGAACATATTAGCTGGCAAATGGAATTACTGGGAGCGTAATTTTATTTGCTAAAAAGAATACGCTATTATTGCATTAGCATAAATGAATAAAACCACCATGAAAAAACTACTGTTCTTTTTTACCCTTATTGCTATAACAGGTTGCGTTAATGCACAAGATAAAGCCGTTCTTGATCTTCCTATTCCGCATTATAAAATATTAAAAGCCGACAGTACTTATACCAGCTGGACCGCGCTGAAAAAGAACAAACCGGTAATGATCATTTACTTTATGCCCGATTGCCCGCATTGCCAGCACCTGATGACCGAGCTTAGAAAAGATATGGCCCCCTTTAGGGATTTTCAAATAGTTATGGTAACGGGCGCCCGCACCGAATACCCTTTCATGAAAATGATCAGAACTTTTAGTCATGACTATGAGCTGCCTAAATATAAAAACATAACGATGGGTACCGAATACCCTAATTATACTGTATTAAAATATTACAACGTACAAACCACTCCATTTATAGCTATTTATGACCGCAAAGGTAAAATGGTGCAATATTTTTACAACCCACCCAAAATTGAGGACCTGGTAGCCGCTGTTAAAAAAGTATAGGTTTTATTGAATTAAAAAGTTTACGATAAATCTATAGTACTTTAAAACTAACCCTGTGCGTAATTTATTGCTGCTGCTGTTGTTGCTGCATCATCATTTCAACATGGCGCTGGTAGCTGTTTTTTGAATAAACAGTAGCCGGGCTTGCAGTGGCAGGCGTTTCGGTAACGGGTGCAAACTCTTTATTCAATGAATTTTCATCGTCAACAGAAACCGCCACCTCCAGCTTATGGCCAGATGAGCCTTTATATACCCCTTTTACGGGCGAGCAATCGGTAAAATTACGCCCAACGGCTAAACGCACATGCGTTTCGTTGGCAATACAATCGTTAGTTGGGTCGATACCCAGCCAGCCATAATCAGGTATATAGGCTTCGGCCCATGCGTGGGTAGCGCCTTCGCCCCGTAAGCCGTTTTTATTAGTGCATATATAACCGCTTACATACCGCGCCGGTATGTGTACCAGCCGCAGCATTTCCATTAAAATATGGGCAAAGTCCTGGCAAACGCCGGCCTTTATTTTCCATATCTCGTCAAGGGTGGTTTCAACTGTAGTAACGCCTTTTATGTATTCAAAATTATCATATACGTACCTGCAAAAGCGCAGGGCTACGTGGTAAGGCGTATCATCTTTTGATAGTTCTTTTTCAACAACTTTTTCCAGTTCGTCCAGTCCCTCAAAATACTCCTGTTTTAGAAAATCAATATAAGGCACCATATTTTGCAAACGTTTTAAATCGTCCCACTGGTGGCCCGGAAAAATATCATTAACCGGTAGCGGCTTGTGTTTGGTGCTTACCGTAACTCTTGAGTTAATTGTTAATTGGTTGTGGCGTTCGCTAAAGGTAAAGCTGCCAACCTCGTTGCCATAATAATCAATATGGGTATCAACAACAGGATTGCCTGTTATAATAAGCTCCTGTTTTAAAACATCCTGGTACTCGTCCTTTATCGGGAATAAAATAACCTGGTTGGCGCTATCACGCACCATGCTTTCGTAAATGTACCGGGTAATATGTTGTATCTCAAATTCGGGCATTGGGTTGTTGTATATAATTTTAATCCTACTGCTTATTAATAGCTTATCGGCGATGACTCACCCGGTCGTTGCTTTGCTCGACCACCTTCTCTTCGCTGCGCGCAAAGAGGGTTTTTAAATTTCATCCCCACTAATCAACTAATCTCTAACTTACGAATTCGCAAAATAATGCTCATTCAATGAGTTGGCTATACCATAAAGTTCGCCCCTTATCTGGGTTAAAAAAGTATGCAGGCCTTCGTTCCTGATGCTTTTTACCGAACTGTATTTAATGCGGCTTTGCAGCCGGCCAATCTGGAACGACATCTCCCTGAAATCTTCTACATTGCTGTTATTTTTTAAACGCTCAAAATACCGCTGTATATTATTCACCGAGTAAATTACCGCGCGCGGAAAATCGTTGTTAAAAACTACCTGTTCCAAAACATTTTCGGCTTCAAAGCCTTCGGGGTAGGTTTTTAAATAAAGCTCATACCCCCCTAACGACAGCAATAAATATTTCCAGTAGGTAGCATCAGTTAACAGGTTGGGGTTATCGCTTAAAAAATCAAATTTTGAATCTAAAATATCTACCGATTGTATGGCGCGCTCCAGGTATTTGCCAATATTCATAAAACTGCGGCCCTCGCCGCGTTCCATCGTTATTTCAACCGTGCCGTAATAAAGCATTACCTCCTTTATCAAAACATTGAGCACGCTGATGGGGTCTTCCCTTTGCAGCGACCGCTCTAATTTTGGGTCGGTTATGGTATGGTAATAACCATTTAAACATTGCCATAGATCTTTGGTGATATGCTCCTGCACACTGCGCGCGTTTTCGCGGGCGTGGGTAATAATATTCAAAACCGAATTTGAATTATTTTTACCGGTAACCATGTATTTCAATACCGCACGGCTATCATTTTTTAACGCGTTGGCTTCATCTTCTTCCGATCCCGAAAATATCCGTATCACCGGCTCCCACGTAAACTCCTGTACCGCATCCTGCGACGAAGCATAGTTTATCTTTAGCATACGCAGCATACCATCGCTACGTTCAACATAACGGCTTAACCAATACAAACTTGCTGCAACTCTACTTAACATGTTTTTTTATTTCGGATTTTTCACTTTTGTTTGTTTTTATTTGTGTTCAAGATGGCTATGCCGTTTCGGATTTTCAATTTCGAATTTATTTTGATGCATATTTTTCAATTTCGAATTTGTTTAGTTTATATTTCATTTATTAATGTTGCGAGGTTACGTCTATGCAATGCCGGAATTAAATCCGAAATTGAAAATCCGAAATCCGAAATCAAGCCAGCACCCACGTATCCTTACTGCCGCCGCCCTGCGAGCTGTTTACCACCAATGAGCCTTCTTTAAGGGCAACCCTGGTCAACCCGCCCGGCACTATCTCAATGCCATCGGGCCCGCAAAGTGCATAAGGCCGCAGGTCTATCCGGCGTGGCTGCAATATGCCCTGCAAATAACAGGGCGCTGCCGACAGGCTTATTGTTGGCTGCGCGATAAAGTTGCGCGGGTCTTTTAATATCTCTTTTTTATAATCGCTTATTTCTTCGTCTGTTGCCGCGTGGCCCATCAGCATTCCATACCCGCCACTGCCGTTGGTGCGTTTTATCACCATATTGTTCATGTTTTTAAACACATGTTCGCGCTCGTCGGGGTTGCCCAATTGGTGGGTGGGCACATTTTTTAATATCGGCTCTTCGTTTAAATAATAGCGTATCATATCGGGCACATAAGTATATACTGCCTTATCATCGGCTACGCCGTTGCCCATCGCGTTTACAATAGCTACATTGCCTTTGCGGTAAGCACCCATTATGCCCGCAACGCCCAGCATGCTCGATGGGTTAAAAATCAATGGGTCTAAATACTCATCATCAACCCGGCGGTATATTACATCAACCTGCTGCAGCCCGGTGGTGGTTTTCATATATACTTTATGGTTGTTAACCACCAAATCGCGCCCCTCAACCAGCTCAATACCCATTAAGCGGGCCAGCGTGGTATGTTCAAAATAAGCCGAATTGTATATGCCCGGGCTTAACAGCACGATATTAGGATTGGCAATATGCCGCGGCGACAGTGCCAGCAAGTTTTTATACAATAAAGAAGGATACCCGGTAACGCTGCGCACACCGCATTGCGGCAGTAGATCGGGGAAAAGGCGTTTGGTTATTTCGCGGTTCTCCAGCATGTAGCTTACACCCGATGGGGTGCGCAGGTTATCTTCCAGTACATAAAACGTACCGTCGGAATCGCGTATCAGGTCGATACCCGAAATATGGATATAAATATCAAACGGAACCTGCAGCTGGTACATTTCGCGCAGAAAATGCGGGCACGAGTAAATGATATCAATAGGCACTATGCCATCCTTAACAATAAACTGGTTATGGTAAATATCCTTTAAAAAATGGTTAAGGGCCGTCAAGCGCTGTTTAATACCCCTCTCTATAAATGCCCACTCGGAGGCGGTGATAATGCGCGGGATAATATCAAACGGAAATATCTTTTCAATCCCCTCGCCGCTGTTATATACGGTAAAAGTTATGCCCTGGCTCATAAAAAGCCGCTGGGCCAGTTCTTCCTTTTTGGTTAGGTCGTCGGCCGATTCATTAGCGATATAGTCAATTACTTTACGGTAATGTTCGCGCACATGATTATCAGCGCCATACATCTCGTCCCAAACGCCGCCAATGGGGTTGTATTTATCAAAATAAGCTGATTCTTGCATGAATTAAAAACGCGATAAATAAAATATATAACCAGTTACTTTTTAAAACCGTAATTTATGAAGTGTTTTTGAAAAAAAACGAATGATTTGCCAATTATTTTAATTGATTTTCAATTTTTATTCAATTTGGCATTAAAAATTACAAATTTTTCCTTGAAAAACATACCGTAGTCGGCTATCTTTTTGAAAGATAGTAAAATTTGCCGGTAAAAATCAAACCAAAAGCAAAAAATGGAAGTATTGATTTGGAATAGCCTAATGAGAACCGGGAAGGCAGTAACACAGGGAAGAAAACTATAGAAAGGAGAATTCAGCCAGGTTACCTCAATATAGAAAAGCAATAAACTCGTTTTCTTTTTATCTTGATTCCTGGCTCTTGATTCCTGACGCTCAATAATCAGGCTATCGCAATCGCCTCGTTTTGCGGCACAACCAAAAAGTTAGCAAATGTTACGGTTAACTGCCCGTGATTCCATTCGCCTTTAGGCGCATCAAAATAAAGGTAATTTGGCTCTGATGGATATATTTTGCTGGCATTTATATCATATTGCCCGCTGTCGTTATCCTTACCCATTGCAAACTGGTTTGAGTAGCTATTTTCATCGGCAGTAGATTCGCCGGGATGATAGGTAGTAGTTAAATAAATACCTTTTGAATACCACTGCGGGCCGGTCCAGGTTACGGTAACGGGGTAATTGTTTTTGTTGATCACCTTAAATTTCACAGCTAAAGTTTTACCGTTCATCACCACCCACGATAAATAAACAGTTACGCCATTCTTTTCATGAAAAAAACGGTATTGCCCCGGCGCTGGTTCCGGAACAGTGTAGCTATGATCGGGACTGTTTTGTGCAAAAGCAATAATTGTAATTAACCCTGCCAGTATGATTATAATATATGTTGCCATAACGGTAAAAATTAAATTGTTTTCAAATTGAGACGTTAACAATTCAAATGTCAGCAGAAATAAAAAAATAACTTACCGTAAAATCACCCTTTTTAATAGGGTGATTTCACGGTATTAAAAAGGGTGAAAGTGTATGTTGATAATGTGGAGGTTAATGCTGAGTTTAGTGTTCGTAAATCACAATTTAACTACTATTAACTTTTATACTTAAACCCCCAACAATTATGGAAAATTCAACATCAGGATTTAGTAAAATCATCGGCTATCTGGCTATCCTTATCATTGGCTTCGGGCTGGGCTACTGGCTATCTCATAAAACGGGACAAGGTAGCAATAGCTCTTCAATGGGCGATACTACGTATTTGTCCGGCCCTCATTCACACCGTATATCTGATAGCCTGGCTCACAAGCTTATGGCCGATTATATTAATGAAAACGATACAACCCGCAGGCCTATAAAAAACGATAGCGGCCAAAATTTAAGAGGCTTTTTTATTAACAGGCAACCATTAGATAACATCTTAAAAAATAAAAGCATTGGCGGCATCAGCATCTACCTTGGGGTTGATAGCCTGGCCCACGCAACAGGCAATAAAAACAAAGTATATACTTTAATTTACATGGGTGGGAGCTATAACCCAAAATTCAAATTAGGCGGCACCGAATCAAAAATTTTTAATAAAATCACTGGAAGTGATACGTCAACATATGATTTTGCGGAACCATGCCCAAATGCATGCGGAACTTTTTTAACCGTGAAGACCAACGGCAAAACCAAAAAATAGATCATGACGTTAGTTTTTTCTATCTATCTTCTAATATTGACCATCATTACTTTAAATGGGATAGTCAGGTTTAATAAGCTGACTGTACCGTTTAAAGTTTTGACGGTGCTAATGCTCATAACTTTAATCAGCGAGATCACCTCAAGGATATTAGTTGCCAGGATCAGGAACAGCAGCCCACCTTACCATATATTGGTTATCCTTGAATTTGCGGCGACAGCATTTATATATAGCCGGTTAATAACGGGGTGGCGCCTGCATAAACTGGTGTTGTTGTCTATTATCCCGTTTACCATCTTGTCTGTGGCAAATACACTTTTTGTTCAAAATTTTCTCTCGTTCCCATCCCTGCCCATAATGCTATCCTATATTATATTTATTGCATTTGCGTTGATCTTATTTATACAAATGCTCGATTCGCCAAAAGAAATAACTATTTTTAAACAAAGTGTATTTTGGTTTAACAGTGCAATACTCATTTATTCGGTAACAGTGCCAATATGTTTCGGCGTTTTGAATTATATGACCAGGCATCATTTAAATAATGCGTTGTTGGGTGATCTTTTATTATATTTTACGTTGATCTATTACCTAACAATCGGGTACGCCATACATATAGATAAAAAGCAAGGTAACCGGCATATATCCGGCGTATATAATGAATAGCTTACCGCAGGATATTGACATTTACCTGATACTGCTGGCTGTTACCATTTTATTAACAGGGCTTGCCGGTTTTATTATTTATTTTCTTGTTTTGTACCGAAAAAAGCAATTGTTAAATTCAATTGAGCGCGAAAAATTAGCTATTGAATTTGACCAGGAAATAATTAAAACACAAGTGGAAGTACAGGAGCAAACCATGCAAACCATTGGCACCGACCTGCATGACAATATTGGCCAGCTGTTAAGCCTTACCTCGTTAACATTGAACTCAATTGAGTTAGATGAACCGGCCAAAGCCAGGCAAAAAATTGATGCTTCGATTGAGCTTACTATACGTTCAATTAAAGAACTGCGCTTGCTGGGTAAATTATTGGAAGGCGATCAATTGGTAGCTTTAGGCTTGCAGGAAGCTATCCGTCATGAAATTACCTGGATGGAGAAGTCGGGAAAATATAAAATCACATATAATGTGAACGGTAAAGAACCGGCTCAAAAAAATGCGGGTAAAAACCTTATTCTCTTTAGGATGATGCAGGAAATTTTGAATAATATTATTAAACATGCCGCTGCAACGCAAATAATTATCGAACTTCAATACCTGGAAGAGGCTACCCAATTACAGATAGTTGATAATGGCAGGGGCTTTGACCCTGATGGATTGCCCGCTGCAAAAAAAGGCATGGGTTTATATAATATGCACAAGAGGGCCGGGATAATTGGCGGCGAGGTTTCCATTAAATCGCATCCCGGCAAAGGCACATGGATAGATATCATTATACCTCATACCCAAAATGAAGAAGAATAAAATTTCGATAGCCATTGTTGACGATCATACCCTTTTCAGGAATGGCGTGGCAGCCCTTATGGGCGAATTTGATGAGCTAAAAGTTGTTTTCCAGGCAGGCGATGGGCAGCAACTACAACAAATGATAACTAAGCACCCGCTGCCCGAAGTAATATTGATGGATATTAATATGCCGGTAATGGATGGCTATGATACCACCCAATGGCTTAAAACAAATTATCCGCAGATAAAAGTATTGGCGCTAAGTATGTTTGAGGACGATAAAGCAGTGCTGCGCATGATACAATGCGGCGCTGCGGGTTACGTGTTAAAAGAATCAAAACCAAAGGAACTGCTGGAAGCCATAAAAATTATTGATGCGAAGGGCGTATATATTAATGAACTGGTTTCAGGGAAGCTTATCCGTTCGATGGCGGGTAAAGAGGAAGTGCCGCCGGCCTTATCTGACAAGGAGTTGGAGTTTTTGAAAATGTGCTGCACTGAATTAAATTACGTAGAAATTGCCGAGAAGATGTGCATAAGCTACCGCACCATTGATAATTACCGCGATTCGCTCTTTGTAAAGTTAAATTTAAAGTCGCGCACCGGCCTTGTGTTGTACGCGGTTCAAACGGGCGTGTATAAATTTGAATAATAGGGTAAAATTATACCCGTTTTTGCTTTTGTTCAACTTCTTTTTTAGATTTAGGCAGACAATATACTTTTACGTATTTGCTTCAAATTATTGATGAACTGATACTATTGGCTTATTGACCGCACAATAATCTTGTACCATCAGCACGGTGCGCGACAAAAAACAGATCCACTTATCTCATTTTTATGAAAAAAACTTACTTCCTGTTCCTTTTCTTATTATTTGCTTTTGGGGTTAATGCACAAACAACTGTGCCTGCACCTGTTAAAGCTAACTATCAATTGGCATCAAGATTTTCGCCAAAAAAACTTCAAAAAATTGTTTTCTCAACCGCTGTAGATGCGCGCTGGCTAAAACTATCAAACCGGTTTTGGTACGTTTATGAAACTACCGATATTAAAAACTGGTATTTAGTTGACCCGGCGCAGCGATCAAAAAAACTAATGTTCAGCAATGAGAAATTAGCCGCGCAAATAACCCTTATTGTTAAAGACCCGTTTGACGCGCAGCATCTACCTATAGAAAATTTAAAGTTCACCAGGGACGAAAAAAGCATCCAGTTTGAGCTCAAAAGCTCTATCGACGAAGTAAAAAAAGACCGCAAGGATAAAAAAGCTGCCGACTCGTTAGAAAAAAAGACCTTCTATTTTACCTACAACCTGCAAACCGACCAGCTGGCTGAGCTTAAAAACTTTGATAAAGTGAAACCCAAACCCAACTGGGCTTCCATAGCGCCTGATAGTTCGGCAATTGTTTTTTCAAAAAACAATAACCTGTACTGGATGGATAAGGATAACTATAAAAAAGCGGTAAAAAATGAAGACGACAGCACCGTTGTTGAGCACCAGCTAACCAAGGATGGTGTTGAAAATTATGCCTACGGCAGTTCGCGGGGTGATGAAACCAATGTTGACTTACTAAAAGATAAAAAGAAACGCAAACCATCGGAGGTATTATGGTCGCCCGATTCAAAAAACTTTGTGCTTATACGCACCGATGAACGTAAGATAAAAGACCTGTGGGTAATTAATAGCATTGCCGACCCACGGCCCACCCTGCAAACCTATAAATACCAGATGCCGGGCGAAAAGGAAAACCCGGGTAAGGAAATGATCCTGTTTGATTTTGCGGCAAAAACCTATAAGAAATTGAATGTAGGCTTGTTTAAAGATCAGGAATTGGATATATGGCAGCAGCCTACCATGCAGAAAAACCGCGACGATGAATTTGTTCCGTCGGTATGGCTGGGTACTGCTGCTAAGTTCTACTTTTATCGTACCGGGCGCGATCTGAAAAAAATAGATGTGTGCAGCGTAGATGTGCAAACCGGCAATGTAACCGTGCAGGTGCAGGAGCGCATGAACACTTATGTAGAAATAACCCGGCCCGGCCTGATTGATGGCGGCAAGGAACTGGTAGAATGGAGCGAACGCGACGGCTGGAGCCATTTTTACCTGTATGACAATGCCGGTAACCTGAAAAACCAGATCACCTCGGGGTCATTCCACTGCGACGAAATTGTAAAAATTGACGAGAAGAACCGGGTACTATATTTTACCGCATCGGGCCGCGAACCTAATGAAGACCCTTATTATGTTCACCTGTACAGCATTGGCCTCGATGGGCATAACCTTCGGTTATTAGATCCCGGTAACTTTACCCATACCAGCAGCTTAAATGACAATACTACCTTTTTTGTAAACAACTTTTCGCGGGTTAACGCGGGGCCGAGATCTGTGCTGTGTGATTATATGGGCACCAAGATCATGGACCTCGAAGCCGCCGACCTATCACAACTAATGGCTACAGGCTATAAATTCCCCGAGCCTTTTAAAGTTAAGGCCGATGATGGCATTACTGATCTGTTTGGCGTAATGTATAAACCATTTGATTTTGACCCGGCTAAAAAATACCCCATTATTGAATACGTTTACCCCGGCCCGCAAACCGAAGCGGTAAACTCAGCGTTTAGCGCGCGGATGGACAATGTTGACCGCCTGGCGCAATTAGGCTTTATTGTAGTAACCGTGGGTAACCGCGGCGGCAGCCCCGAGCGTTCAAAATGGTATCATAACTACGGCTATGGCAACCTGCGCGATTATGGCCTGGCCGATAAAAAAGCAACCGTTGAGCAATTAGCCGACAGGTACCCTTTCATAGATATTAACCGGGTGGGTATTACCGGCCACTCGGGCGGCGGGTTTATGAGTACTGCGGCTATATTGGTATATCCCGATTTCTTTAAAGTAGCGGTATCAGAATCGGGCAATCATGATAACAGCGTATATAACCGCTGGTGGAGCGAAAAGCATAATGGCGTTAAAGAAACCATTACGCCAAAGGGCGACACCACTTTTCAATATACCATTGATAAAAACCCCGAACTGGCTAAAAACCTGAAAGGTAATTTATTGCTCTCAACCGGCGACATCGATAATAACGTAAGCCCTGCCAACACCATACGTTTAATGAACGCGCTTATCAAAGCCAACAAACGGTTTGACTTTGTGCTGCTGCCCGGCCAGCGCCATGGCTATGGCGATATGACCGAGTACTTTTTTTGGCGCAAGGCCGACTATTTTGTTGAGCACCTGTTGGGCGATTTTTCGCAACCAGTTGATATGATTGAAATGGACAGGGATATGGAAATGACCAATAAGAAAAAGCCATAGTACTATTCGGTTACCTCACGGGCCATCAAAGCCGCTTTATAAAAGTAGGGCGGCTTTTTGATTTTCTGTAGTTGGAGACAAGCATACTAACCCGAAGTTTCAAACTTCGGGTAGTGGGGTGTTTGGACGAAGAGGTACGCGCGCGCTATAATGCTGACTAAAAATATTTAACCCGTGGGCTGTTTAAACTATTCGTCAATTTATTAATCTTATTTATAAAATTCAACCTTATGATTCACAAAATAGTCCGGCTGGTTACATTTTTAGTTGTAATGTCAGTTGCATTTACAGCCACCGCACAAACTTATACTACTTCCCGGGATGTCAATATTTTCGGTGATACTGTAATTACATACCATGACCAAACAGGTGCTGTTGCTTATACAGCCACAAACACTACAGATATTTTTGGCAATAAAACCGCAAAAATTACCGATAATTTTGGCAGAGAGGTCCAGTCTGTCAAAAATACCACCGATATTCTTGGCAACGTAACCCAAACCGTAGCAGGTAACAATGGCCTGCCCAAGGCCAGCATCAAAGTTTCGAAAGATATTTTCGGAAACGATCAAAAGGTGATATCTGACCCGCAGGGACTTACTGTTGCAACTTTAAGAACAACTACAGATGCAATGGGCAACACAACGAAAGTGATCACTGACGCCAGCGGGAAAGATGTTATAACTATCAATATCTCTAAGGACATCTTCGGCAATGATGTAAAAAAGATTAATACTCAAATGGATACTCAATCTGCAAACAAAATATTAAAGCTTTCCGGTGAACTTTAGATTCTCAAATATTCGGAATGGACCGGCTCAAAAAGTTAGAAGCCTCAAGTCGAAAAGTTTGTTGACCTTATAGGGGACTATTTTGTTTCCACCTGCTTTGCAACGATACTACTACCTGGTGTTAAAATTATTGGTTACGCCTTTATCGATTTGAAAATTCGGGTGAATACAATTAATTTTGCATTATCTACACTCGAAAAAATTTATGAAAAACCTTAATCTTATTTATGCCGTTTTGCTTTTGTCGGCGCTTACATCCTGTAAAAAAGGGGCTAACCCGCAAATTTCCACAATCCAAAACAAACCTATTGAAATAGCTGCGGTGCGTGATTCCGTTTCTTACACTATAGATGGCAAAACATATACAGCCGGTGGAATGGGCCTTAATAATGTATCCAGTGGCGGAGAAGATGCAAACCGGAAGCTGGTTTACCCGGATAGCACCAAAAAATACGAGTATTCCCTTGTTGGCAATGCCGACTCGGTAATGTATTTTCAGAAAAACACAATATTTTCTAACAGTGCAAGCATAAATGTATTCTTTCTGAAAAAATACATCAGGCAACAACAAGGGCTTTACTGGATGCCCGGGCTAAATGGTATCCTTAAATTGTTTACTGTTGGCAAATATTCATTGGCGGAGGACTTTGAATGGCAAAATTCGCAAAATGGTATTGCCATCGACGTGTTAGCCAATAATAAAGGATATTCATCTTATAATGCTTATAACGGGATCAATACGGTCGTGATTCCACCCGGATTTCAAAAGAGTTCTACCTTCGAGATCATAAGTTTTACACAAGCAACATCCGGAGGGTACAATTTGGAAGCAAAATTTACCGCAGCTGTATTTGACGCTACCGGCAATGGGAAACAATTGACAAATGGTTACTTACGTCTCAATTTTGGGTTTTTTTACAACACTTCTGCTAATTGAGCAACAAAGCCGCTTTACTTTCGTAAGGCGGCTTTGGCATTATTTCTTCTAACCGAATATTTTGGCTCAAGTGGAAAATTAAATCGCTTCCACCTCCAATACCGAACTTGTTTTGGCCCGTTTTAGGTACCATTTCAACCCCTGTTCCATTAATGTTTCGCCGCTAAATACCCGGCCATTTTCAGGGAATGCCGCTCTCGCCCCTGTATTCAAATTTATTTCGGTAACCCGGTATTTCTTATTCGGGTCAAGCCCGTTCATTTTCAATTCCGGGTAAGTATCCGCTTCAATACTTTCGAGGTTATAGGCAAAAACTACCGCCTCGTTTTTTGAGCTGTCCACATACATCAAAGAGGCAAAATTAGTTTTGTATGGCGATACCAGCCGGTACATATCGCCGTAATTGATCACGTTTTGCAACCGTTTATAATTGTCGGTTACCGTACGGCTTAAGGTAATTTCGCGTTCGGTCATCTTTTTAACCATTACATCAAAACCCAGCTTGCATGACATGGCCACATCCAGTTTATACTTCAGCGATTCGCTTCCGGCAGCGGTAACATGCGCGCAGACAGCCAACGCGGGATAAAAATACGAATAGCCCCATTGTATCTTTATCCTGTCTATAGGGTACGTATTATCGCTCGGCCAAAATTCGTTGAAATACTTTAATGCACCATATTCTACCCGGCCGCCCCCGCTGGCACATAGCATCATATCAAGATTGGGGTATTTTGCACGTACGCGGTCAAGTACCTTATAGAAGCCCTGGGCATAGCGCACATACATGGCATCCTGGTCTTTTCCCATATAAGGGCTGTAGGCATTGTCCATCGAGCGGTTACAATCCCATTTCATGTAGGATATGCCCGGCGATTCCTTCATCAGGTTATCAATAACGCCAAATACAAAATCCTGAACTGCCGGATTGGTAAGGTCGAGCACTAACTGTGTGCGATAAAGGTGCTCGGGACGGTTAGGTGCCTTTAATACCCAATCGGGATGTTTTTCATACAATTCGCTTTTGGGGTTAACCATCTCGGGCTCTATCCAAATACCAAAATTCAATCCTTTTGCTGTTGCTTCCTTCACCAGGTAACCAATACCGTCGGGGAGCTTCTTTTTGTTCGCTTCCCAATCGCCCAACCCCGCCCTTGAATCATTTCTTGGGTATTTGTTGGCAAACCACCCATCATCCAGCAAAAATAGGTCAACCCCCAGTTTTTTAGCTCCATCGAACAAATTTACCAGTGTATCCTGGTTAAAGTTAAAATAGGTAGCCTCCCAGTTGTTGAGTAAAGTTTGCCGTTTTTGATGGCCGTTCCATATACCATAGTTAATTGCCCAGTTATGAAAATTGCGGCTTACTTGTCCTTCGCCGTTAGTTGTATAAGTGAATATAAAATGCGGCGTTTCAAAATTTTCTTTGGGCTTTAGCGGGTACGATGATGCATAAGCATTTATGCCGGGGATGATCTTTAAGGAATTGCCCATATCCACATTCAGTTTCAATGACTCAAACTGGATATCAAAGTTGCCACTATAGGCAAGGCTCCCGGCAAAAACTTCCCCGGTGTTTTCGGTGACGTCATTATTGGGCGATACCATAAAAGACGGATTGTAATTACAGGCTGTTCTTACCCCCAGTTTTGATTGTATGCTGAATATTCCGGGAGGGAGCTGAAACTTATGCATTTGCATTTCGTAATTATACTCGCCATAAAAATGGGTAAGATAATTTTGCGCTGAAGTGATATTAATGAAAGCTGACGCGTAACGGTTAAGTATCACGTCGGCTTTTTCAGTATGGTTAATGGTGGTCCAGGTTTCAATGATATTTTGTGTTTGATAGGCCTTATAATGCAGCGTAACATAAAACGGGTAGGAGGGGTCCTTTAGCCTGATGTCGGTTAGCGTTATATTTGAGTTTTCATGTTTAACGTCATACCCCTGGTAAACCAGATCTAACGACATATTGCCGTCAGCGTGTTTTACGGCTAAGGCGGGTTCATTGAGATAGGTAGATCCACCGGCGGCGTAAGCCGGGTTGAGCGCTGCATTGATGTTTCGGTATCCCGTGGTATCTGATAGTTTTTTGCCGAGATAAATTTGCTGTAAATGCCCCCCGGCATCCGGCTGATAAACAATTGCCGATGTGCCCGTTGTGATAACAATTTTTTGTGCAAACAGCACGATAGAAGAAAGTGATAATATAAGGGACAAGATTGCTTTTTTCATTCGATTGTTGGTTCTAATAAAAGTTCTTTTTTTATATTGATAAATTACCGGGCAATGTTGTTATAGTTGCTTATATACATTCGGGGTGTTTTACCGGTTACTGTTTTAAACACACGATTGAAGTTGTTTACGCTATTAAAGCCGCAGCTAAAAGCAACATTGCTTATTGTTTTATAGTCGGCATCGTTTAACATTTTACAGGCTTCGTTAACCCTGATCTTGCTTAGGAAATTGATAAAGGTATATTTTGTATGTTTTTTAAAATACCTGCAGAAAGCATGAGCCGTCATGTTGGCCTGGCCGGCAACATCATCTAAAGTTAGCTGGTGTGTGGCGTTTTGAACAATGTAATCATAAATGAAGCCTATACGCATACCCTCGCTATCGGTAATTGAACGTACATAATTGTTTGACACTATGGGCTCCAGGTCTGAACATTCGCTGAAACATTGCAATAATTGCACAAAGGCAAGCATGCGCCCAATTCCATCATTGAGGTGAATAGTAGTTATTAAACCGGATACATTTTGGCGAATAGATTGGGGGATTTTGAACCCATTGCTTAGTTTTTGTAAAAGCGCATGAATGTTTTTCATCTCGGGCAGCCCAAGCAAAGCAAGCAATTTACCTTGTGGATTGAAAAATATTGTGATAGCATGAACTTGTTTTGTACTGTTGGGTTCAAAATATTCGGGATCGCTCTTAAATACATGCGGCTGGTTTGATCCTAATAAAAATACATCGCCTGCACTAAAATTACGGATGTCGTTACCTGCGATCAATGTCCCTTCACCTTCTACTATCCAGGTAAGCTGAACTTCCTGGTGCCGGTGCAAATGTTTATAAAAATAGGGCAGTACTTCGTTCTGTACTATTATAGTATGGTCATGGGGAACAGGTATGGTGAATGGCAGTATTTTCATAGCAAACAATTAACTATATCTGTCGGGATTAAAGGCCCCTGTTTGCATTGATAAAGTATGCCCCTGTATCATTTCGGTAATAAGTTTCCCGGTAGCCGGTCCAAGGCTCAGTCCCATCATACCATGGCCACCGGCAACCAGCAGGTTTTGATATTTACCGGATCGTCCAATGTAGGGCAAGCCATCGGGCGAGCAGGGCCTGAAACCATGCCATATTTTTTCGGCTTCGGGAATAGCAGGAGAAAGATCGGGAAAGTATTTTGGGATGGCTTCTACAATGCCCTTTACCCGGTTCATGTTCACTTTGTTATTCATTGCCCCAAGTTCCATTGTTCCGCCAAAGCGGACCTGGTTGCCCATTGGTGTTACCGAAACCCTTGCTTCCATCAGTAGCGAAGCGATAGACATTCGCTGTTGCGGTTCATCGTACATGAACGAATAACCTTTTCCCGGCATCAGCGGCACATTTAAACCAATAAGCTTTGTTATTGCGGGCGACCAGGCGCCACCGGCTATTACCACCTCATCGGCCTGGAAAGTCTCGGTATGCGTATGTATATTGGTAATTTTAGCTTGCTGATGATCTATCTTTATCACCTCGCTGCCACGCGATATTTTTACCCCGGCAGTTTCAAGATAGGCTGTAAGCCGGCGCATCAGCACATGCGGCGCAAGGTGCGAATCGCAACGATAATGTACCGCGCCGGCAACATCAAGGTTTAATTGTGGCTGCAAAGCACGTGCTTGTTCGGCAGATAGCGCTTCCACATCTAAACCTAACGCCCTGGCTTTTTCTGCCAGGTGTACTTCTTCTTCACCGGCCTTTTCGGTTTTATAAAGCATTAATATGCCATTGTTTGCCAGGCCAAAATCAAATCCCGGCTCTTTAGCGATATCCTGGTATAGGGCTTTACTTAATATAGACAAGTCGCGCAGCGGAACTGCCGAGCGGTTAACATGTGCTGCCGTAGCGCTTTTTATAAATTTTAACCCCCATTTAACCAGGTCAAGATTTAAAGTAGGGCGAACATAGAAAGGGCTTTTGCTATCAAACATCCAGCGGATGCCTTGTTCGAGCATGCCCGGCGCGGCCAGCGGCACAAAATGGCTGGGGACAATCATGCCGGCATTACCAAACGAGCAATTATCATCTATCGAGCCTTTATCAAGTACCGTTACTTCGGCTCCGGCCTTGTTCAAATAATAGGCCGTGCTCAGCCCAATAATGCCGCCACCAATAATAATTACTTTTTGCATATTATATTACCTGGAACCCATACGCGTATGGGTCGTCATCGTCAATTTTAATTGTATTATATCCATATACCCTGGCCCAGCCTTCGATACTTGGGATGATGGCCTTATATCCGGCCATGTTCACCACATCCTCTACGCGGCCAATGAACTTGCTGCCAATAATACTTTCATGTATAAATTCGTCCCCCTTTTTTAACTTGCCTTTGGCAAACCATTGTGCCATACGGGCCGAAGTACCGGTACCACAGGGGGAGCGGTCTATAGCCTTATCGCCATAAAACACGGCATTACGAGCAGTAGCATCGGCCGAAAGAGTTTTACCCGCCCATAAAATATGTGTACAGGTATTAATAGTGGGGTTTTGCGGATGTACAAAGGTGTATTTATCGTTAATGCGTTTACGCAGTTCGCGGCTCCAGGCTATTAGTTGGTCGGCAGCGTAGTTTTCCAGCCCGCTAAAGTTTTCTTGCGGGTCAATTATAGCATAATAATTACCGCCATAACTTACATCAAATGTTAGGTTGCCCAAACCAGGGCAGTCCACCTCAAGGTTTTCGGCGGCCAGGTAAGCAGGTACGTTAGTGAGTTTTACTGATGTTACTTTGGCGCCTTCTTGCTTATACTCGATCAGCACCAGCCCGGCCGGTGCTTCCATACGTACTATGCCGGGTACTTTAGGCTTTATCAAACCTTCTTCAATGGCTATGGTAATGGTACCAATGGTGCCGTGGCCGCACATGGGCAGGCATCCGCTGGTTTCAATAAACAGCACGGCCACATCGTTTTCGGGATCATGCGGCGGGTATAAAATACTGCCCGACATCATATCATGCCCGCGTGGCTCAAACATCAGGCCCTTGCGTATCCAATCATACTCCTTTAAAAAGTGCTGCCGCTTTTCGCTCATATTAGTGCCGTGCAGCACAGGACCCCCGCCTGCAACAAGCCTTACAGGGTTACCGCAGGTATGGGCATCTACGCAAAAAAATGTTTTTACTGCCATATTAGTTTTTTGTCCATTGTTGATTAACCATGCGCCAGATATTTAACGGGTTGCCGTCCTTCAGTTCATCGGGCAATAATTGTTGCTGCCAGTTTTGCCAGCTTAGCGGGCGTACAAAACGGCGTATGGCCGATGTGCCCACCGAAGTAAAACGGCTATCAGATGTAGCCGGAAATGGGCCGCCATGTTGCATTGCCGCGCATACCTCCACGCCGGTAGGCACGTTGTTTAGTATAATGCGACCGGCAATCTCTGTAGCTTTATCAATTATTGACTGATAATCAGCCAATTCTGTTTCTTCTGCCATTAAGGTTATAGTGAGTTGCCCTTCTAATGTGCTTATCAGTTGTTGTAACTGCGCTTTATCATCTGCGACAACTAATAAGGAATACGGCCCAAAAACCTCATCGCTGAATTTTGGATTAGCCAGGAATCTTGTTGCTAGTATTTTTACAATAACGGGTGAGGCCTGGTTAATGCCTTTTGAGTATGACCCCTTTGCTAATAATTGAGCACCGGTTTCATTTAGCATTTCATCCGATAACTTACTGAAGTTTTCACAAATGCCTTTGGTAAGCATCGTTGCCGGTGGAATAACTGAGATAGCATCAGCCAAAGCATGTTCAAAGCGACTTAACGCGGCTGACCGGATGCCCAAAAGCAACCCGGGATTAGTACAAAACTGGCCGGCACCCAGGGTAATGGATGCTGCATATTGTTTAGCCAATTCTTCGGCCCTGGTATGCAAGATACCGGGTAATAATATCACCGGATTAATACTCCCCATCTCGGCAAATAATGGTATAGGCTGTTTGCGTTGCTGCACAATTTGATGCAGGGCTATGCCTCCCTTAAATGAGCCGGTAAACGTAACCGCTTTAGTAAGTTCATGCTTCACTAACGCTTCACCTACAGCAAAACCATCATCGTAAAGTATTGCAAATACACCATCCGGCATACCTGTTTTTAGCGCAGCCTTGAAGATAGCACCGGCCACAAGTGCGCTGGTACCCGGATGCGCTGGATGCGCCTTCACAATTACCG
>JABDBT010000014.1 GCA_013288465.1 Bacteroidota bacterium
TATGCGCCAAAAGATTCGCATAATATTACATTCCTTGATAATTATACCAACATATTTATACAGGACGCGCTGCTGCGCGTACCGGGAGTAGGCAGTATCAACCGGTTTACGGATGATTTTAGTATGCGTATATGGATGAACCCCGATAAACTGGCATCCTATAGTTTAACGCCATCAGATGTTATTGCTGCCCTTAACGCGCAAAACGTGCAGGTTGCAGCGGGTACAGCAGGTGTACCGCCGCAGTCATCAAGTCAAACCTATGAGCTGGGTATCCTGGTTAATGGCAGGTTAAGCAAAGTATCGGAGTTTGAAAACATTGTTGTAAAAACTATACCCAGCACCGGCGAACTGGTTTATATGAAAGATGTGGCCAGGGTTGAATTAGGTAAGTTTACCTTTTCGAGCAACTCATTTGTTGACGGGCACCGCGCGTCATATCTTCAAATTTACCAGGCACCCGGCAGTAACGCCCTGCAAACTGCTAAAGGGGTTTATGACCAATTGGCAAAATTGCGGCAAACTTTCCCTGCAGATGTAGAATACAGCGTTCCGTTCGAGTCGGTAACCGTTGTAAAGGTTTCTATGCAGGATGTGGTAGGTACGTTATTAAAAACACTGGCACTTGTGGCGCTCGTGGTATTTTTGTTTTTGCAAACCTGGCGATCAACTTTGATCCCGGTATTGGCTATCCCGGTATCTATTTTTGGTACATTTTGTTTCTTTATACCGCTTGGCTTTACCATTAATACATTAACCATGTTTGGCTTTGTACTGGCCATAGGTATTGTGGTGGATGATGCTATCATTGTGGTGGAGGCGGTGCAGCATTATATTGATCATGGCAAGATGTCGGCCAAAGAGGCTACCTACCAGGCCATGAAAGATATTTCGGCCCCTGTTGTAGCCATTGCCCTGATACTTGCCGCGGTGTTTGTTCCGGTAGGGTTTATTCCCGGCATAGTTGGCCGTTTATACCAGCAGTTTGCTATTACTATTGCAATATCTGTAATGATATCCGCGTTCATTGCGCTATCATTAACTCCGGCATTGTGTACGTTATTATTAAAACCAACTGATATTAACAGGAAACCTAACTGGCTCGACAGGCAATTTGCAAAATTTAATACCTGGTTTGAAAAAGTAACGGTTAAATACACCAAAGGCGTAGATAAAAGTATTAAAGGCGCCCGATACATTGTGATCTTATTAATATGCATTTGTATAGGTACTTACTTCTTATTCCAGGGCAAACCATCCGGGTTTATACCATCAGAGGACGACGGAAATTTATATGTTACTTTCCAGTTACCTCCGGCTTCCTCAACTGCCCAATCTGTTGAGCTGATGTCGAAACTAATGAAGGTGGTAGGTTCAACGCCTGGCGTAGCGCATTACGCAGCATTATCGGGGTTAAACGTGGTAACTAATGCAAGTAATTCAAACAACGGTACTATTTATTGCCAGCTGGCGCCGTGGGACGACCGTAATACGAGCAAGGAACAGGTGCCGGGAATTATTAGCGTAATGCAAAAACGCATCGCAGACGCGGGCATCAAAAACGCCGATGTTGAAGTTATACAACCATCACCATTACCAGGGGTTGGTTCAACAGTTGGTTTTAGCATGCAGATAGAACAACGCAGCACAAATGACGATATCCATGCTTTTGAAAAGGTGGTTAACAAGTTTGTTGTTGAGGCTAATAAAAACCCGGCTATTACAAAGGCTTTCAGTTTCTTCACCGCGCATACCCCAAATTATAATTTAACGGTCGATCGTGAAAAGTGCGAAAAGCTGGGCGTAAACGTAGCGGATGTATTTACCACCATACAGGCGTTTATGGGCAGTTTATATATTAATGACTTTACTACCTATAACCGCACATTCCACGTTGTTGTACAGGCTGATACGGCGTTTCGTACCAATATATCAGACATGAACAAATATTATGTGCGTAACCAGGCCGGAACAATGGTGCCATTAGGCACATTGATCAGTTATGCCCCAACGGAAGCCGCGCCGTTAATATCGCATTTTAATATATTCCGCACAGCCGAAATAGACGGGTCATCCGCTGAAGGGCATAGCAGTACTGATGCTTTAACAGCCCTACAACAAGTAGCTGCCAAAGTTTTGCCCGAAGGTTATACTTATGAGTTTTCGGGTTTAAGTTATGAAGAAGTAAAGGCAGGGTCAACTACTATCTACATATTCCTGTTCTCTATTACGTTTGTTTTTCTTTTCCTGGCAGCTTTATATGAAAGCTGGTCGGTACCATTTTCGGTATTGCTTGCCGTACCTGTTGGGGCGTTTGGGGCCATTGTGGCACTTTTTGTGGTGCCAAGCCTCACCAACAACGTTTATGCGCAAATTGGTTTAATAACGCTCATCGGGCTTGCCGCTAAAAATGCCATTTTGATAGTTGAATTTGCCAAAGTGCGCGTTGACAGGGGAGAGGACCTCATCAAATCAACCCTCGATGCGGTAAGCCTCCGTTTACGGCCAATTATCATGACCTCACTGGCATTTATACTGGGCGTATTGCCGCTTGTTTTTGCAACCGGGGCAGGCGCCGTCGCACGAAGGACAATAGGCTTAACCGTACTTGGCGGTATGCTTGCTGCTTCGTCAATTGCCATATTTATTGTGCCGGTTCTTTATGTGCTCATCACACGCTTATCATACGGTAAAGATCAGCTGGCTTATTTAAAAGCGCATCATAAGCAATTGTTAGAAAAAGAAAAGAAAGTAGAAGCTCAAAACATTGACCCTGAATTAGAATACGAGATTGCAAAATCGCGCGAATTGGGTAAACCTGACCATATATGATTGCGAATACATTTATCAAAAGACCGGTAACTGCAATTGTAATATCTGTGGTACTGATCATATCGGGGGTAATATGCCTTTTTAATTTGGCGGTTGACCAGTATCCCAATATCTCGCCACCGAGTGTAGGTGTTAGCGCGTCATATACAGGTGCAGACGCACAAACGGTTGAACAGCAAATAGCTACACCTATTGAAGAACAAGTAAACGGTACGCCGGGCATGGAGTACATGACCAGTACCAGTACCAATAGCGGGGGCATGAGCGTAAGGGTTACTTTTGATGTGGGTACAGATGTACGCATCGCCGCGCTTAACGTTCAAAATAGGATGAGTATAGCAAAACCGCTGTTACCATCGGTAGTAAGCAGGCTGGGGTTAAACGTTCGGGCCAGTAATCCAGATCAGTTGATGTTGGTTGCTATCTACTCGCCAAAAAAAACACATGGCATTACCTTTCTTGATAACTATACCAGCACCTTTATTGTAGATGCTATATTACGTGTGCCGGGCGTGGGTGACGTAGGCGCCCGTACTGATCAGTTTAGTATGCGTGTATGGATGAATCCCGATAAAATGGCATCATACAGCCTAACCCCGGCTGATGTAGTTGCTGCTTTGAATGCTCAAAACGTATATGTAGCAGCAGGTTCGGTTGGTACGCCTCCGCAAAAATCATCTCAGGCCTATGAAACCGGCATATTGGTAAACGGTATGTTGAATAAGGTTTCTGACTATGAAAAAGTAATTATAAAAACAATCCCCACCACAGGTCAATTGATCTATCTGAAGGACGTGGCAAGGGTTGAACTGGGCAAATTTACGTTTTCGAGCAATGCGTTTGTTGACGGTAACCGGGCCTCTACTATACAGATATTTCAATCTCCGGGAAGCAACGCCCTGCAAACCGCTCAAAATGTATATGCCGAACTTAACCGGCTAAAAAAAACTTTTCCGGCTGATGTTGATTATGTAGTGCCATTTGAGTCGATCACAATCATAAAAGTTTCTATGCAGGAAGTAATAGGTACACTATTAAAAGCTCTTGCATTGGTTGCTATTGTAGTGTTTATATTCCTCCAAAACTGGCGGTCAACAATTATCCCCATAATGGCCATTCCAGTTTCTATTTTAGGTACGTTTTGCTTCTTTATACCGCTTGGCTTTACTATAAATACGCTTACCATGTTTGGCTTTGTATTAGCCATTGGTATTGTTGTAGATGATGCCATTATTGTGGTTGAGGCGGTGCAGCATTATATAGATGACCAGGGTATGTCGCCCAAGGAAGCAACTTATAATGCCATGAAGGAAATATCGGCCCCGGTAGTTGCTATTGCCCTTATTTTGGCTTCGGTATTTGTGCCGGTAGGCTTTATTCCGGGTATTGTGGGTCGTTTATACCAGCAGTTTGCCATAACTATTGCCATATCGGTTATGCTTTCGGCATTTATCGCATTATCACTTACCCCGGCGCTTTGCACTTTGCTGTTAAAGCCTACTAAACCTGTTACGGAAAAATCAAATTGGCTCGAAAAATTTTTTAGCCACTTCAATAAATGGTTTGACAAATTAACCGGTAAATACACCAATGGCGTAAGGCGAAGTATTAAGGGTGCCCCCTATACAGTTACCTTGCTGATATTAATTTGCGGGGCGGCATACCTTTTGTTTTATTTAAAACCATCAGGGTTTGTACCTCCCGAAGATGGTGGCCGTTTATATGTAACTTATACCATACCCGAAGCATCGTCAACTACACAATCGGTAAAAGTGATGGAAAAACTGATGAAGATAGTGGCAACTACCAAGGGTGTGCAACATTATACGGCTATATCCGGGTTTAATATACTAACCGGAGGCGCCAACTCAAATAATGGTTCTATGTTTTGTATGCTCGACCCCTGGGATGAGCGTACTACCAAAGAAACGATGGTTCCGGGGATAATGGATGTACTTAAAAAACGAATTGCACAAGCAGGTATAAAAAATGCTGACGTAACGGTTGCGCAACCACCGCCGATAAGGGGAATAGGCCAATCCGCCGGTTTTTCTATGCAAGTTGAAGAAGGGAATTCGACCGACGATATCTTCGCATTTGAAAAAGTGGTTAAAAAGTTTGTCGCCGCCGCCAAAAAAACGCCTGCCACATCAACCGCAAAAACTGCTTTTTCAGCGCATACCCCAAGTTTTGATTTGAGCGTTGACCGGCAAAAATGCGAAAAATTGGGCGTAAACATCTCCGATGTATTTTCAACTATGCAAGCTTATATGGGTAGCATATTCGTAAATAACTTTACTTTATACAACCGAACATACCATGTTGTAGCACAGGCAGATACAGGTTACCGTTCCTTAATAACCAATATGGATAAGTATTACGTGCGTAATAGCGTAGGTTCAATGCTGCCGTTAAGCGCGGTTATCAGTTATAAACCCACAATTGCTGCCCCGCTTATTACGCACTTTAATCTTTTCCGCTCAGCACAGGTTGACGGTGCAATACCTGAAGGTTATAGCAGCGGCCAGTCAATTGAAGCATTAAAAGAAATTGCTGCCAAAACATTGCCGCGTGGTTATACCATTGAGTTTTCGGGTTTGAGCTATGAAGAAATAAAAGCGGGTTCAATTACAATTTATATATTCCTGTTTTCGATCATTTTCGTTTTCCTGTTCCTCGCCGCGCTGTACGAAAGCTGGTCGGTACCGTTCTCGGTTATGCTTGCTGTACCCATAAGTGCCTTTGGGGCCATATTGGCGCTTACTTGCGCGCCCGGTATTACTAATAATGTTTACGCCCAAATTGGGTTGATAACATTGATTGGCCTCTCTGCCAAAAATGCTATCCTTATTGTGGAGTTTGCCAAAATAAGGGTTGACCGTGGGGAAGAATTGATCAAATCAACGTTAGACGCTGTACGTTTACGTCTTCGCCCTATTATCATGACCTCAATGGCTTTCATTTTGGGTGTAATGCCGCTTGTGTTAGCAACAGGGGCGGGGGCTGCATCAAGGAATACGATCGGTATCACTGTATTGGGTGGGATGATAGCCTCGTCAACCATATCCATATTTATTGTACCGGTGCTGTTTGTATTATTTACCCGCTTTAGCTATGGTAAAAAAGAGTTGGCTTATTTACATGCACACCATGAGGAGTTAATGGAAAAAGCACAAAAAGTGGAAGAACAAAACATCGACCCGGAATTAGAATATGAAATTGCTCTCGAAAAAGATAGAAATAAAGAGTATAGAGCAAAACATGGGATGGATAAGGATAAACCCAAAAAATAAGAAACATTTGTAAAAAAGCCCTTTAAGGCTTACAGGAGCAGAAGATATTCAACGAAACCCCTTTCTGCCTACATATTCGCACGGGGCGTCGATATTTTCCGCCTAATGGTCGATTTAGTTTTTCTTTTTGAAAATGGCTTTGTTTATTTGATTTAAAAACAGTCTGCCATTAAATATTGTTATTGTAGCAGCCTTCAAGATTCCTTCAAAATCAGCCAATAACTTTAAAAAAAACGAAACAATTAGTAAAATGAGCTTTAAACTATCCGCTATTACCGCATTTCTATTGCTGATCGTATGCAGCAGTATGACAATCCCACCTGTAAAGAATAGTACTCTTTATGTGTCTGATTATGAAAATGTATTAGGCACCTCGCTCGAGATAAAGGTTGCTGCAACATCAACCGATAAGGCGAAAGTGGCAGAATATAAGGCAATGAACGAGATTGAACGCCTTAACAAAATATTGAGCGGTTATGATGCAACAAGCGAGTTTGGTCGTTGGAAACAGACAAATAATAAAGCTATAAAGATATCCCCCGAGCTTTTTGAGGTATTAAACTTATTTGATAAATGGCGGGTACAAAGCAATGGCGCATTAGATGCTTCGGCAGAAGTAGTTGGCAAAGTGTGGAAGGATGCCGCAAAGCGTAATGCGCAGCCTACTGCTGCTGAGCTGGCAACAGCTGTAACAAAAGTAAAACAAGCTCATTGGCAATTAAATGAAACCGACCATACCGCAACTCATTTAGATGATGCGCCATTGATGTTAAATTCATTTGTAAAAAGCTATATAATGAGTAAGGCATGTAATGTTGCAATGACTATAGGTGGTGTAACCGGTGTGGTATTAAATATTGGAGGTGATATTGTGGTTCGCGGTACACATACCGAACAAATACAGGTAAGCAACCCGAAAGCTAATGCCGAAAATGATGCGCCGGTTTCAACATTGGTAATTAATAATAAAACAGTTGCCACAAGTGGCAATTACCGCCGTGGCGAATTGGTGAATGGGCAATGGCATTCGCATATTGTCGATCCGCGTACCGGTTTACCCGCTGATAAGGTACTTAGCGCTACGGTAGTGGCTGATAATGCTACCGATGCGGGCGCTTTGGCTACCGCGTTTAATGTGCTAATCCCAAATGAAAGCAAATTACTTGCGGCTACTGTACCTCATGCAGAATATATGTTAATAACAAGCGACGGGGAACGTTTTGAAAGCAAGGGTTGGAAAGCCTTAGAATTACCGACAGCAAAACCGGTAACACCTAAGAAAGAAAATACTTTTATTGCTGATAATACCTGGGACCCGCATTATGAATTGCTCATTAACCTTGAACTGGCCGAAATACAAAGTATTAGGGTACACAGGCCATACGTTGCCGTATGGATAGTTGATAAAGATAAGAAACCGGTGCGCAGCATTGCATTATGGTACAATAAAACAAAATTTCTGGATGAAATAAGTTCATGGTATGATGCTTATTACAGCAAATTATCGGAATCAGACCGTAGCGTAAGTTCAACTACCAGCGCCACCAGGCCGGCAGGGAGCTATATTTTAAAATGGGACGGCAAAAATGATAAAGGCGAACTGGTAAAACGCGGCCTTTATACTATAATGATAGAAGTTGCCCGCGAACATGGAACTCATCAGCTGATGAAGCAGGAAATGGACTTTACAAAGGCACCAGTACCCGTTACACTTAGAAGCAATGTAGAGGTAGCGGCAGCATCTTTAGATTACGTAAAAAAAGCTGATGGCCAATAGCCCTGCCCCAAGGTCTCTGATCCGCAGGCCTAAGATTGAAAAGCCACCAAAAGCATTTTGGAAAAGGCGTACCGCTTCGGTTTCGCGCTGGCTGCATATTTATCTTTCAATGGTAAGTTTTGTTATTGTACTTTTTTTTGCGGTAACAGGTTTAACCCTTAACCATGCCGAGTGGTTTGATGGTAAAGAACAGGTACGGAAGGTTACCGGCAAAGTACAATTGAAATGGGTTAAGGTAAAAGATACAGCCGCCATTGCCAAATTGGAGATAGTACAGTTTCTGAAACATACCAACCATATTAAAGGCGAAATAAGCGATTTTATAATTGACGATAACCAATGCACCCTCTCGTTTAAAGGGCCCGGTTATAGCGCAGATGTATTTATTAACCGCGATAACGGGGAATATAAGCTTACAGAAACCAGCCTTGGTTTAGTGGCCGTAATGAACGATTTGCACAAGGGAAGGGACACAGGTAAAAAATGGTCGTACCTAATTGATGTTACAGCTATTTTTATGAGCTTGTTATCCCTTAGCGGTATTGTAATGATCTGCTTTATGAAAAATAAACGGTTTAACGGGTTTGTATTGTTAATAGCCGGTGCGTTGATCGGTTACCTGATTTATTATTTCCTTGTGCCGTAGCTATTTGATCCTCAAAACCCGTTGAAGATCAAATCAAAGAGATTACCAACAATTCACAATATCAACAACCGCGAACACAGAGGTGCCGGTAAGCACCAATATTTTATTCGAGTTACGTGTTTGGCTTAAATCCCTGCGTTTATCATCAACTGTTGCGCAAAATTGCGAAAAGTCGGTTTCTACGCGCCAGTCGTTAGGTACGGTAATTTTCACTTCGCCAAATCCCTGCGAAATATCTAACACTACAACCCCGCTAAGGTCGGCATAAGTAAAATCCAACACGGTGCTGCCAAAAATATTGGTAACTTTTCCGCCCCTAAAGTCTTTCGATACGATGGTCTTTTTTATTTCGCCAAAAATGATCGTTGTATCCAGGTAATCTTCAATGTTATTTGTAAAAGTTGCTGATTGATTGTTCATGAGCTTGGTTTAATTGTTAACCAAAGCTACAAGAAGCGTATAAAGCCCCGAAGCTAAACCTTGCCGGATATTTAAAGTTGTCGGTAAAACGGGGGATTGGGTCGGTAAACCTATTTTTAATAGCAAATGTTGATTACAATTTAAAGCGTAAAATGGCCTGTTTGGCAATTTGCATTTAGCAGTATTTTTATTTATCATTACAGTATAACTTGTATTGTAAATAATTATGATTAAAGTAGTTAAGTTATGTGTTACATGTTAGAGCCTGTTTCAATTTGCTATTTGAACAGTAAACAGGTTGTTAATACTATTATTTAATTATAATTAGCCCCTATGCTGTTTAATTCTACTGGTTTTGCAATTTTCTTTGTTATCGTATTTTTTTGTTATTGGTTTTTAACTTCCAAAAATTTAAAACTTCAAAATATATTATTATTTGTAGCCAGTTATTATTTCTATGCGAGCTGGGATTACCGTTTTCTTTTTCTATTGGCATTTTCAACATTATTAGATTATTACACGGGAATAAAAATGGCCGACACTTCTAATAAGAGTCGAAGAAAGTTTTGGTTGATTTTAAGCGTCAGTATAAACCTGGGATTTCTTGGGATTTTTAAATACTACAATTTTTTTGTTAGTTCATTTGCAGATGGTTTGCAGCTATTAGGTGCACATCCAAACTTTACAACGTTGAATGTTATTTTACCTATTGGCATATCGTTTTATACTTTTCACGGATTATCATACGTACTTGATATTTATAAAGACAGAATAAAACCCGAAAGAAATTTTATTGACTATTCTGTATTTGTATGTTTTTTTCCGTTGCTGGTGGCTGGGCCTATTGAAAGGGCCACTCATTTACTGCCCCAGGTGAAAAAAGTGAGGCATTTTAATTATCTCCATGTTATTGACGGGCTAAGGCAAATTTTATGGGGGTTGTTTCAAAAAGTAGTTATTGCTGATAATTGTGCTGAATATGTTAACCTGATTTTCAATCACTCGGGAATTTATTCGGGCAGCACGCATGTTATTGGGGCTATCTTATTTGCGTTCCAGATTTACTGTGATTTTTCCGGCTACTCAAACATTGCTTTGGGTGTGGCAAGGCTTTTGGGGATCGAGCTTCTGCGAAATTTTGCATTTCCATATTTTTCCCGGGATATCGCTGAATTTTGGCGGCGATGGCACATATCATTAACAACCTGGTTTAGAGATTATTTATATATTCCTTTAGGTGGAAGCAAAGGCGGAATCTGGATGAAAATAAAAAATATCTTTATCATTTTTCTGGTAAGTGGTTTTTGGCACGGGGCCAACTGGACGTTTATTATTTGGGGAATATTAAATGCCATTTATTTTTTACCCTTAATGCTGCTAAACAAGAATAGAAATAATTTGGAAACAATAGCACAGGGCAAATATCTCCCGGGTGTTAAAGAGTTTTTGAGTATGATCTTAACATTTAGCCTCACTGTTTTTGCGTGGATCTTTTTTCGTGCAAAAAGTGTTGGGGACGCGTTTAAATATATTTCAGAAATGTTTTCAAAATCATTGTTTACAATGCCACGCGTACCGGTTACATCAATCCTTACCACACCTTTTATGCCCGGAGCAATACTTTTTGTGATGCTTATTGGTTTTATAATGATTGAATGGTTTGGTAGGGAAAATGCCTATGCAATTGAGAAAACAGGGCTAAACTGGCCGCGATCAATTAGATGGTGCGGATATTATGCGCTTATTTTACTAATATTTGTTTTGTCAGGGTCTAAACAGCAGTTCATCTATTTTCAGTTTTAATTATGAGGAAATTTTTATTGAACCTGTTGTCTTTTTTGTTGGTAGGTCTTATTCCGGTTGTTATAGTATTAAGCAGTTACTTTTATTTTGATCCGTTTAAAGTATTGTATAAATATGATAATTATTCAAATTCACATGTATCCTTAAACAGGGATTATGTAAGTACAGAAATGTTTGTAAAGAATAATAAGTTATATCATTATAACTCGTTTATTTTCGGAAGCTCAAGAACAATGGCCTACAGGCCGGATTCCTGGATAAAAAAACTTGACCCCAATGCTCATATATTTGTATTTGATGCTCATTCAGAGTCGATATACGGTATATATATTAAATTGAAGTATCTTGACGAAACCAATTGTAAGATAGATAATGCCTTAATCATTATTTGCAGAGATCAAACATTTTCACAAGGAGGAGATGGTAATTCAAGGGGGCACATGTTTATGAAAGACCCTGTTACATCCCATGAAAGTAGTTTTGAATTTCAAATTGCATCTTTCAAGTCTTATATAAATCCGTTTTTTTTGTTTGATTTTTTATATTATAAATTAACCCACCAATATAAAAACTTCATGTGGGGTAACATTGAAGAGAACGCTATTTCTTATGATAAAAAAACAAATGCAATACAAGAAGTATCGAATAAAGAGACGGAAATTAATAAGAACCCTATTGCATATTATGCAAACAAAAAGGATGAGTTTTATAAAAGGTATGGTGAACGAACCGACTCGGTACAAAGAATAGATGCAGGTGGCATATATATGTTTAATGAAATAGCAAGAATTTTAAAGGAGCATAATACCAATTATAAGGTAGTGCTTAGTCCTTTATATGAGCAAATTAAATATTCAAAGCCCGATATAAATAATTTGAAAAGTATTTTTGGTAGTAACCTGTATGATTTTTCAGGAAAAAACTCTTTTACCAATAGTAAATATAACTACTATGAAAGTAGCCATTATCGAAAAACGGTAGGAGATAGTATTTTGAATATTATTTATAAAAAATAGCAATATCGGCTCATATTAACAGGCAATTACAGCTATAATATGAGCCGGCTATACTACTATTCGGCAGTAGTAGGATCAATGATTGCTAATACCTGGTTAACTGCGTTTGCCGGAAACCCACCTTGCATTGCATGTTCACGAACCATTTCTTCATTTGGCGCTATGTAAATGCAATAGATTTTATCGCCCGTTACATAACTGTTAATCCATTGAATTTTTGGGCCTAAATTACTTAGTACCCTGCATGAGGTTTGTGAAATGGCTTTCAGTTGCTCTTCAGTAAGCTTACCTGCCCCGGGAATTTCCCGTTCAATTACATACTTTGGCATAACTTGAGGTTTTAATATTTGGTTAATCCAAATTTAAACTTTCTATTAATACATTCAAACTATTTAGCCTTTGCTATCATTTGTTACGCTCATATTTTCTTTAACATGATCAACTTCGCAGCTATAGCCAAATAAACACCTTTCTTTTATCATCGCGGCCACTTCGGCCGGTACGTATTGTTCCCATCCATCTACGCCTTGTTTTATAAGCTGCAATACGATATCGGTTTGTACGTGAAGATTGCTTTCATTATAATGCCTAATGTCCTCTATTTTGTTATTGGCTATCAGGTAGCGGTACAGGTCCATTAGGTGCGGCGGCGGGGCAAACTTAAGGCAATTATAAATAACTCCATCGCGCAAGGTGGGGTAAATAAACAGTTTTACCTTACGGCTAAAAAGGGTAGCAAACGACTCCAAAATTCCACCGGGAAGCTCCTGGTAATGTTCTTCCGAAAAAATATACTCCAGGTTAGGGTAGCCTAACACCACACCCATTTTCAATTTAGTGATTTTTGACAGGTAAGCCACCAGTTTATAATACTCATGAAAATTTGAGATCAGCACCGTTTGCCCAAGCGAACAAAGGATATCCACACGTTCCAGAAAATCTTTTTCGTCAATATCGGCTGTTGCGGTGGCGTCCCTTTCTTTTAATGATTGCAGGGTAAGCTCCGCCACTACTACCACATTGGCGCTATCTACATCGGGCTCTTGTAAAAACTGTTTAACGCCATTATTAAGCATATCTAAATGCACATTGATAATGGGGCGAAAGCGCCCGCGTATTACCACAATATGCTTTTTATATAGTACCTCCGAAGGCTGCATATTGGCACCATCCGGCCCAAACACAGCCGCATCCGAAAAACCATATTTTACCAGGTGCAGGCTCATCAGGCGATTATCCACTTTGGTAAAATTGGGCCCTTCAAAACGGATCATATCTATCTGGATACGGTCTTTTGACAAATCGTCCATTAACGAAAGCAAGAAAATAGGCGGACTTTCATGGTAATAAAAGCAGGCATACATTAGGTTTACACCTAAAATCCCTGCAGCTTGTTGCTGCAAATTATTATCGTTATCTAATAATTTTACATGAAGCACCACATCGTTAAAAGCCCCGTTAGGCTCTAACTGAAAACGCACGCCCATCCAGCCATGCCCGTCATTCGTTTTTTGATAATTGAGGGCTGATACTGTATCGGCAAAAGCAAAAAAGGTTGTTGTATCGCCGCGTTGTGCAGCCAGGCGCTCTATCAATAACCCGAATTCATGATCGAGCATTGACATCAAACGGTTTTCGCTTACATAACGGCGTACTTGCTGCACACCATAAATAGCATCAGAAAAGGTCATGTCATAAGCCGACATGGTTTTAGCTATAGTACCCGATGATGCCCCGGCTTTGAAAAAATTAGCAGCTACGTCCTGTCCTGCACCAATTTCGGCAAATGAGCCGTAAATTTTGAGGTTAAGGTTAATGGCAAGCGCTTTTTGTTTTGTTCCAATATCAGTATTGTGAATGATATCCATACACGTAGTTATTTATAGTTAAATGTTGCCATTATCACGAGCTGATAATATTTTGCAAAAATACGATTTTTTAAAGAAAGGTACGTGGAGATTATAAAAAGACGGGGAAGCGGCAAGTTAAGAATATACTGCCTGCCATCTATTTATAAAAAACAGCTATTATATAATTGAAAAATCGTAATTTCGATTAAGTTTTTCACATCGTACCTGTAATGCATTTACCTAAACCCATCCGGTATATTGCCATAATCCTGTTTTTTTGCCTTTGCAATAACTATGCGCAGAGCCAATCAGCCTTTATACAACAGGAGCAACGTAAGCTACCATTCATTAAAGACAGCGTTATCCTGGTGAATAGCCTGAACAGGTTAGGAATGCTTTACCACCTTAAAAACTCAGATAGCTGCTTTTACTATGGTATGAAAGCTAAAGCTATGGCGATAAGGCTACGCTACACCAAGGGGGAAACAGATGCCGACAACGTTATCGCCACTGCGCTTTATCTTAAAGGTTTGTTTAGAGAATCATTGGAACTATATAGTAAGGTGTTGTCGGCCTACCGGAAACAGTTGGATACAACAAACGCGGCCATGGTATTAATGAACATGTCAACCGTCTATCGGGGCATTGCAGACAGTACACATGCTAAAGCATTTTGCCTTCAAGCTATCCAAACAGGCCGAAAGTTGCAAAAAGACAGTATCATGAGTACGATATATGCCAATTATTGCATTGTTAATTCGTCCCTTAGTTATGATAGTGCCCGGTATTATGTAGCAAAATCCAGCGAAATTGCAAACCGGTTTAAAGATAAGCGCATGATGATCGTCATTATGCAGTTACAGGCCAATAACTTACTTAATAAGGGCGATAAGCAGGGTGCGCTGCCATTAATAGAACGGTCTTTATCCGAATCTAAAAAAGCCGGCATGGAATTTTTTGAGATCAACTCGCTCGGTTTATTTGCCGATTATTATTCTAATAAACCCGATAGTATTTTGAGTTATTATAACCGGGCCTACGCATTGGCCCAGGCAAATGGATATGTTTATTTAAAGGTTAAGATATTAAAAGTCATTTTAGCTTATACCGAATTATCGGGCAATAAGGATAAAATCATCAAAGTTCATAGCTTAATAGCAACAGCGCTTACGGCTGAAAATGACAACCTGAAAAAATTCATAGGTGACTATATTAAATATAACGAGATACAGGACGATAACACACTGCTGGGAATAGCTAATAGAAGCAGTAAAACTGAGATATGGCTGCTGTTTTCATGTTGCGTGGTAAGTATTGTGCTAATTATTATTATTTACCGCTTGTACCAGGTTTCGCGCCTGCATGAACACCGGCAAGCCCAGCTTAACCTGCAAATACAGGATCGAAACAATACCTTACACGAGGCGGACGAATTTAAGAATAAGCTGATTTCAATTTTAGCGCATGACTTCAGGACCCCATTGATCTCAACAATAAGTATTGCACGTATGATGCGTGATAACCCAGGTTTTACTGACATCGAAATGGAGCAGTTTTATGGGGAAATAGAGACTGATGCTACGCGGATGCTGGAATCATTTGATACGATATTGCAATGGATCAAACAACAATTATCAGGCTACCGGTTTAAAGCCGAATCCCTGTTGCTCCATGATCTGTTCAACGAATCGGCCGAATTGTTTTACCAACAGCTAGACGAGAAAAAAATAACTTTCACCAACCAGGTACCTGATCACATGACTATATCTTCAGATAGGGAAATGTTGCAGTTTGTTAACCGTAATTTACTGTCAAACGCTATAAGATTTTCCCCCGAAGGTGGTACAATTAAAATCACTGCCACACAAAGTAATGATAATTTCACCATAGCTGTGGCAGATAACGGCCCTGGCATGGATAACACAACCATTAGCAAGCTATTTGTAGTTTCTAACCAGTTAACCTCTTCCACACAGCAGGGAGCAGGAATAGCACTTTCTATGTGCAAGGATTTTATAGGCATGCTTGGCGGCCGGATATGGGCAGAAAATAAAGAACCAAATGGGGCAATATTTTATTATACCATTCCTGTTGAAAAAACTAACGTCTAATGTTTTGCCGATTGAAAAACAATGTACAAATTCCCCGGTAAAAATATTTTACGAATACTTTTAGCAATAGATTTTTTTAATATTTAGTTTTGAGATGCTATGCGTAAAGCCGATCAGAAAAATACTGATACTTCAAAGGACAAACCCACTATAGCGGGGGTGAAGCAGGGGGATAAGGTCAAAACTAAAAAAGTAAATACCGGTGCTGATAAGCCTCCAATAAAGGCCCCTAAAACTAAACATCCGCCAAAGGAACCCCTTACATCCGTCCCTGTAATCACAGAAGTTAATATTCAAAATCTATCACCCGAGACCGAAATGGAAGTACACCACCATCCTCAGCTTGACCACAATCCGAAACCCTGGAAAGAATACCTGATAGAGGGCTTTATGATATTTATTGCCGTAATGATGGGCTTTATAGCCGAAAATATAAGAGAAAGTATTGATAACAACGAACATGTAAGGCAACTTACATCACAACTTGTTAACGACCTGAAGGCTGATACCTTGCAATTAAATGATATATACAAGGGTGAAACGCGGATGGTAAAATACAATGATACCTTAGTAACCCTGCTGCAACAACCTTTGCCAAAAGCAGATATTAAAAAGATACAAAAAATGCTTGCAAATTCACATAGTATGTGGCTTTTCCATCCATCGGCAGGGGCAATTGCAGCCATAAAAAACGAACTTCACCTTAAGCAGTTTAGCAATTCCAAAATAATAAGTTATTTCTCGAATTATGAACGGCATATTGAGCTTTTACATACCGATCAGGATGTTAACCTGCAATACCAACGCACCTATATCGACCCGTTTTTAACGCTACACTTTACACCGGCGAATATGGTTGCCGCATTTGATACACTTTCACAACCAACTGCACAAATACGAAACCTAAACCAGGACGCGCTTAATCAATTAGCTGCAGATATGGTGTTGGTTAGAATTATAAGCAACGAACTGTTGACAGACAATAGGAAGGCAAAAAAGGACGCTGTGGATATGCTAAAATATATAACCAAACAATATGGGTTAGACGATTAAAAAAAAGAAAGAAATCGCTGTTCTATGATTTAATTAACGCGTTTAGTAATTGAATAAACATATAAGAACAATCTCTTCAGCCCCAAAAAATGGGAAAATAAAAAACGAATCTGCGAGGCCCTATAATATCGTTTTAACACCACCTCATGTTGCCTTAAGCGTACCTCAAGTTGCCTTAATTCGCCATCACTATACCTCCTGTGCCTGTTGAACTGCCCGGAGCCACATAATGGTTATTTTTTTGCCTGGACAATTACTTCATTATTTAACCGCACGTACTCGTCGCTCTTATTTTCGGCTGCAATTTTTACACCCTCTGTTGCGGTGGCTATGGCAGCCGCTTTATCGCCCTTTTTCAACAGTACACGTGCTTTCCATAGTTTTGGAATGAAAGGAGGAAACGCTTTATCTTTTTCCAATTCATTGGCCCACACCAGGGCCTTAGTCATGTCTTTATTATTGTTATAGTAATAAATGATGGCTTCATAATAAGGCTTTTTAGCGGTATTCATGGCCGAATCTATACGTGCCATCACTTTAGTGTCTATATCGGCTATTAGATGAAGCGTAAAGCCGCTATGTTCCCATCGCATTTGCAGATCGCAGCTGGTTGGCATTACATTGACGAAAGCCAGCGTCATAGTTTCGGTCAAAGCAGGCAGATGTTCGGTTTTTACTTTAAAACGCAAAAAATCGTCGGACTCCTTATAGCTATAAGCGCCCCATTGCTTGGGTTGTTTATTGATAATGATGGTCCACTCGTTTTCGCCGGGAATGCTGAAAAAACCGTATTCGCCGGCAGGTACCTTTTTGCCCTCCAGGGTAACGTCGTCCGTAAATTTAATTACCGTTGCAGAATTAGCACCTGTGCGCCAAACAATCCCGTAAGGCTCCATGCCACCAAATATTTTGCGGCCCTTTACATTAGGGCGGGAGTACGTTAAATTAATTTTACCCAAACCAAATCCCTGCACTATAGTTTCAGTCGAGCTGGGCTGCGGGGTTAATTGGGCATAAATGTTTGTTATTGTGATTAATAAAATTGCGCAAATGCTAATGGTTAGTTTTTTCATTGTTGTAAGTTTGATTATACTAAGATATTAAAAAGGTAGAAATAAGCTGCTATGATTGATTTTATCATTGCTCAGATAGCTTTCGGGTTTATTTAAGATGCCCCGATAGTGATTTCTATACACCGTTGCCGGATTCCAGCTGTTTTAATAATGCGATTTTGTCATTAAATAACTTCGGGAATTTTTCACACCTTCCTTTTAAAACTTTAATTTATTATCTATCACCTGATTATGACAACTGATCCGGAAAACGGCTTAAGGCCGCTGTTAGGTGTAACGATATAATAATAAGTGCCTGCGGGCAAGTTGTTCCCTTTATACTTTCCATCCCAGGGTATAGGATATTGCCTTGAAAAAAAAACTTGCTGGCCATTCCTGTTAAATACTTCAACAGTTGAATTTGGGTAACTGTTGATATACGTGATATTCCAGGTATCATTTATACCGTCGCTGTTGGGTGTAAAAGCATTTGGTATCACCGGGAGTTTTAACACGTTAATCAATATACCGGCGGCGGCAGTGCAGCCGTTGTTTGAAGTAGTGGTTAATGTATAAATTTGATTATTAACCGGATTGGCCACCGGATTTAAGATATTCGGGTTATCCAGCCCATAAGCCGGCGACCATTTGTAAGTTATGGTTCCGCTGACTATCGAGGCCGTTGCGTTTAATTTAACCTTTCCGCCCTCAAGCACATTAAGTTGATTTGGAACAGTAACAACAGGCGATGGGTTAACGGTGATCTTTAGTTTGTCGGCATAGGTACAACCGGTGTTTGTTGCGGTGAAAAGATAGTTTATAGTAAATGTGCCAACTCCTGATAATTTAGGGTTGAATAAGCCAGCGGAACTAACTCCAATACCCGAAAATACGCCGGTGCCCACAAACCCATTTTTATTTTCGCCGATTTGAAATGGGCTGTCTGATTGGCAAATGCTTATCGAATCAGCCGGTAGGAGGTTTATTACCGGGTTCCCATTTATAGTTATCGTTTGCAGCTGCTCGCTTAGACAGATCTGCCCGGAATAGGCAACCATCATTACGGTATAGTTTTTCTTTAAAGGCGTATTGAAAACGCCGTAACTATGGGTGTATTTTTTGTCGGTGCGCATGGTAGCCGTAGTGTAAACCACTGTATCAGTCGGATGATTGTTATAATCAAAATACCAAACTATCTTGGTGATATTACCAAAATCCACAGTTGACTGGTCGTCAAACACTACGCTATCGGCACTGCATAACGCGGTTGAGTTTTCAACAAAAAAAGCGGCCATTGGCACTGCACCGTTAACGGTAAAAGCCTGCGATTTGGAAGCAACGCAGCCATAGGCCGACGTAACCGTCAGCGTTACAGTATAATTACCGGTATAAGCATATTTATGCCTGGGATTTTGTTGATTTGAGGTGTTATCTGCGGCAATTGCGTAATTATCCCCAAAATTCCACGAATAGGTAAATAACGATTGCGTATTATCCATGATACTGCTGTTGTCGGTAAACTGTGCGTAGGCATCGGATAAACATACCGCTGGCAGCTTAAAATCTACTACCGGCAAGGGATTTATTTTAATGGGCTGGGCAAAAACACTGCTTGAACAACCACTGTTAGTAATTACGATCAGCTTTACGGTATCTATACCGGGGTGCGTAAAACTGTGAACCACGTTTTGCGCGCTCATAAGCGTGTCGATCTTACCATCCCCAAAATTCCAAATCCATAGTTTAATGGCGCCTGTAGCTGTAGATGATCTGTCGGTAAATACGACGTTACCGGCAACGCAAGCGGTTGCTGATGCGGTAAAGTTAGCAACCGGCGCAGCTATAACATGCAACACTGTGGCGGCTGTTTTACTTGAACAGCCATAGTTATCGGTGACGGTTAAAACAGCATTATAATCGCCCGGAGTTAAATAGTTATGGGTCGGGTTTTGCAGGGTAGATGCCTGGCCGTCCCCAAAATCCCATAGCCATCCTTTTATAGTGCCTGTGCCGGTTGACATATCTTTAAAAGATGTGACATTACCGTTACAGTTAACACTATTTAAGGTAAAGGCAGCATTCGGTAAAGAATTGATCGTGCCTGATACGGCCACGCTTTGGCTTGTTGCACCTGCGGATGTAAGGATTATATTACCCGAAGTATTCACAGTAGCCGATGCTGCTAACCGAACATATACAGTTGTACTTGCCGCAGGTAGCAAAGAAAGATTATTAGTGTAAGGACCGGCTGGTGCGGTAGAAAGTTCGAAACCTATTGGGGCCGTTGCCGAAATATTTGAGGTTAAACTGATTCCCGAAACAGCAAACTGGGAGATATTAGGGTTTACAGAAGCACTTCCTTCACAAGCTATAATGCTGCCGGTAACAGCGCCCGTGATAATTGTTGGCCCCGGGTAAATGGTAATGGTAAAGGTGACCGTTGATCCCGTGCAGTTTACCGGACCGGTTATGAAATTGCCGAAGGCACCGGGGTTCAAATACGGAGTGCTGCCGCCGTTAATAGTTTTCGAAACTGTATTTGTGGTAGTATTGATAATGCTGATATTATTAGATGCGCTATTGAGAACGTAAAGTTCTTTTCCATCAGGAGTTATTGCTATACCAGAAGGAGCGGAGCCGACAGCGATACTGTCAACAACAGTATTGGTTGTGGTGTTGATCACCGAAACATTATCCGAATTATAATTGGCAACATAAGCCGTACTTCCATCCTTACTGATCACTATATTTTGAGGCAGGTTGCCTACACCAATATTATTGGTCACCGTATTAGTTAACGCGTTGATAATGGTTAGGCTATTTGAATTATAATTAGTCACATACACTTGTTTCCCATCCGGTGTTACTGCTATGCCTTCGGGACTGATGCCTACAGGGATGGTTGCTGATATGGTGTTGGTTTGCGTATTAATAACGGTTAACAGGTCCGCGCCTGGAGTATTTTGGCCGGCTACGTACAGGTATTTTCCATCAGGGCTTACAGCAATGCCTCCCGAAATATTAGGGGTGGCTATAGTAGCCATTATACTATTCGTCGTAGTGTTAATTACACTTACGCCTATCTTGCCATTGACTCTGGACTCAATATAAAGGAATTTTCCGTCCGGGCTTACCGTTAAATAATCGCTCCCGCCTCCCGCAATAATTGTTGTTATAACCTTGTTGGTTGATGCGTCAATTACAGAGATGGTTTGTGAAACCACATTGGCCACATATACGCGGCTCCCATCCGGGCTTATCGCGACGCCAAGCGGCGAAGCCCCAACCGGAATAGTCGCTACTACCGTGTTAGTCGCTGTATTTAACACCGTTATTGTGCCGTTTTTACCAAAATTGTTAATATTGCTGCCACTGGCAAAATACGCAAATATGCCTGGTGTTGCGGGGGTAGCCGTAATGGTTGCCGTAATTGGCGAAGTGCCATTGTTAACTGCGATAAAAGAATCGATATTGCCTGTTCCGCTTGCTGCCAGCCCGATGCCGGGAGTATTATTAACCCAATTATAAACGCATCCTGTTGCAGGAAAGCTAATCGCCTGGGTTGCCCCACCGTTACCCACTATTTGGTTGTTTTGCGCCGTAGCAATGCAGGTACAAAGAGCAACTAAACTCAATAGGAGTAAAACTTTTTTTATAGAACCAGCAGTACAGATCATTAGCAAGTCGGTAACCATTAAAGATAGTTGAATTCTCTTAAAAGTTTAAATGTATTTAAGATAATGAAAACGGTGGTAGATAGACTGATCGGGGGGAGGCATAAAAAAAACCGCAAATCGGGTAAATTTCGATTCGCGGTTAATGGTGACCTGGGAGAGGCTCGAACTCTCGACCCACTGATTAAGAGTCAGTTGCTCTACCAACTGAGCTACCAAGTCATTGTTTTATTGGGATGGCAAAGAAACGAAAAATTTTCATAGTCCGAAAGGGCAGGACCCGGAAAGTTTTATTTGTACGCTATGAACAAATCCATTCCGCATTTAACGTTCCGAATTTCGCAATCAACTAATACTCCGCCAATACATTAAAGCCTACACCGGCTATACCTATTTTTTCCCATTTTGCCTGGCTGGTTTCGCGCGAAATAATGGCGCTGCTTAATAAGCTTGCCGCAAATTTTAGTCCATGCCCTGCTGTATCTTTTATCCACTCCAAACTAATAAAAAACTTATCCTCAACCATAATATGGTAAGTTTCAAGGTCAACAGTTATTTGATCCTGGCCTTTTTTTACGGTTATCAATATGTTTTGCTGTAACAGGTTTTTATCGGGCATACCGTCCTTTACGTTGTAGATATTTAACCGCAGCTTTACCGAGTCGGACGTATTTTCATTAAGCGCCGCGTTGAATTGCTTAAGATAGGTTGGCGATTTTTTAATTTTAATAATTTCACCTATCTCATTACCCAGGTCGTTACTGGTGAAGCCCGCGTTAACCGATTTTAATTTTGTTGTATTACCTAATACGCTTTGCCTGTATTTATGATTAGCTATGTTTACCTCTTTTAGCTGCGTATTGCTTGGTACCAATAAAATATTTAGCGGGCCTGTTTGTTTCACAACATCAGCAACCAGGAAAGACTGCGTGTTGTAACCCAACATGGATACTTTTAGGCTATCGGCATTATTGTTGTTTAAGGTGATTTTAAAAGCGCCTTCACCACTGGTTACCGTGCCAATGCCTTTACCAACCACTCCTACGTTTACATAAGGAAGGCTTTGGTTAGTTTTTGCATCCTTTATATTGCCGGTTAGTATTTGCGCATGGGCGTACCCAACACAAAACAGTAAGATGGTGGCAACAAGAAAGATGTGTTTCATAAAGACGTATTAAGCTAATGCATAATCTTAATCCCAATTTCCTGAATCTTAAATCCGAAATCGAACATCCGACATCCGAAATTAAGCCATCGCGTACATTTCATCGCGAAGCTTTTGTACGGCATCGCTATTAACATATTCGTCGTAAGTCATTAGTTTATCAATAATGCCGCCCGGGGTTAATTCAATGATACGGGTAGCAACAGTTTCTACCAGTTCATGATCTCGGGTGGTAAACAGCATAGTGCCTCTAAAATCTTTCATACCGTTGTTTAAAGCGGTGATCGATTCCAGGTCGAGGTGATTGGTTGGCTCGTCAAACATGAGCAGGTTGGCCTGCTGCAACATCATACGGCTGAACATGCAACGCATCTTTTCGCCACCCGATAGTACATTGCTTTTCTTCAGCACTTCCTCGCCGCTAAACAGCATACGGCCCAAAAAGCCACGAATAAACTGGTCGTCCTTTTCGCCCGGCGAAAATTCGCGCAGCCAGTCTATCAGGTTATCGTCTTTACCTTTAAAGTATTCAGCATTATCAATAGGTATATCGGCCGGGTTAATGGTAACGCCCCATTTAAATTCGCCTTTATAATGCCTATCGCGCCCGGTTAAAATGTTATAAAAAGCGGTTGTTGCCAAGCTATTTTGTGATAATACACCGATTTTATCACCTTTATTCACCATCAGGTTAATGTTCCCGAATAAAAGTTCGCCATTTAAGGTTTTGCTTAAATTTTCAACCTGTAGTATCTGGTCACCCGCTTCACGGCCGAGGTTATTGAATATAATGCCCGGATATTTACGGTTTGATGGCTGTATTTCGTCAAGGTTGATCTTATCTAACGCTTTTTTACGGCTGGTAGCTTGTTTTGATTTGGAAGCATTGGCACTAAAACGGCGGATAAATTCCTGTAGTTCCTTTACGCGGTCCTCAGTCTTTTTATTTTGATCTGACCGTTGTTTTAATGCCAACTGGCTCGATTCATACCAGAAGGTATAGTTACCGGTATAAATGGTCATTTTAGCAAAGTCAATATCAACCACATGCGTACAAACGGTATCCAGGAAGTGCCTGTCGTGCGATACCACCAATACAATGGCTTCATAGCTTGCCAAAAAGTCTTCCAGCCAGCTTACGGTATGGATATCCAGATCATTGGTAGGCTCATCTAATAATAATATATCAGGTTTACCAAAAAGGGCCTGGGCTAATAATACGCGTACCTTTTGGGTATTGTCCAGATCCTTTACCAAACTATAATGAAATTCTTCTTTGATGCCTAAATTGCTCAATAGGGTAGCGGCATTACTTTCGGCGTTCCAGCCGTCCATCTCTGCAAAAAGGTTTTCCAGTTCGCCGGCACGTTCGCCGTCAGCATCATTAAAATCCTCTTTCAGGTAAATGGCATCCTTCTCCTTCATTACGGCATACATCTCTTTATGCCCCATCATTACGGTTTCAATTACCGTAAAATCGTCAAATGCATAGTGGTTTTGGCTTAATACCGCCATACGTTCGCCGGGAGTAAAACTCACCAAACCACCTGAAGGGTCAATCTCGCCCGAAAGTATTTTTAAAAAGGTAGATTTCCCCGCCCCGTTGGCTCCTATAATGCCATAGCAATTGCCTTGTGTAAATTTAAGGTTAACGTCTTCAAATAATGTACGTTTACCATAGCGTAAAGATAGATTGGATACCGTTATCATACTGCACTTCTAATTTTTTGCAAAATTACGCTAAATAAAGCTATTAATGTAGTGATAAACAGATAATGTTTGCGCGGGCGTTGGTTTCGTGGTAATTAAAACTTCATAAGTTAATATGTTGAAAACTTTTACATTTAAATGAATATGAGTTGAAACTAATTTGCCTGCTCACCCGTTTAAATCTATAGTTAAACCAATTTTAAACTTATAGTACACAATCTGGTTTTATTAAGAAATTAATATCAGATCGATTTATTTTATTATTTACAATTATGGGAACATTTATTATAAGCCTGGTCATCATCAATATAGTGGTCATCGCTTTGAAAAACATGGATTCGAAACATAGAAGGGCAACTAAAAAAGATTTAGCTTAATACCCTGGCCAGGGTATTTACTTCATGGTCTGCTAATTTTTGAAGCGGGCCGGAGGCCATCATTTTCATCATCATATTCAGATCAGCCTGAATGGTATAAACCACATCGGTTTGATTGTTGTTTGATGATAGCGCCCATTTTATATCCAAATCAAAAGGGGGCTTTTCAAAAGGAATTATCCTTATCTCTTCGTTTAATACTCTGCCCTCTATCTTTAAAGAAAGTTTCAGCATATTATTCTGTACGCCGAAACTGGCGGTATCAATAGTTGATACCCAATCCTGCACACCCTCGGGCATCAATTGCCGGTGGTTGTTCATATCCGATAAAAACAAATAAACATCATTTACCGGCTTGTTTATAGTTGCTGAACTTTTGAAGGTAGTCATGGGTAGGTAGTGATTAGAGATTAGTTAATTGTGATTAGGGGGCAAACTGCAAACTCAAAACTGCAAACTGGCTACTGTCCCCATACAGACGGGTCCTTGCGCCATTGTTTTAATATTTCAACATCGTTAGCAACTATATACTGATGTTTCTCGGCATATTCAATCAATGCGGTATAATTTGATAGCGTTATAAAAGGGCAATTTGCTTTCTTGAAATTCTCTGTCGCTATATCAAACCCATAGTTAAATATGGCGGCAAGCCCTGCTACATCATATCCGGCATCGCGCAAAGCGTTAACAGCCTGCAGGCTGCTTTTACCTGTTGATATCAGGTCTTCAATAACAACAACCCGTTTGCCGGTTACCGCTACATCACCTTCAATTAAACTGCCTGTACCATGATCTTTAGGTTTTGCCCGCACATATATAAAAGGTAAGCCTAATTCTTGCGCCACCAGGGCACCTTGTGGAATGCCTGCGGTTGCCACGCCTGCAATACAGCCAACGGCACCAAATTTTTCCTGTATAACCTGTGTTAATTGTTGCCTTATATAGGTGCGTATGGTGGGGTGCGAAAGAGTAACCCGGTTATCACAATAAATTGGCGACTTCCAACCCGAAGCCCATGTAAAAGGATTATTAGGTTGTAATTTTATTGCTTTAATTTGCAGCAGGAATTCAGCTACTTGTTGTTCAGTTTCAGTATTATTAAACATGGCCCAAAAATACAGAATTTATATTAATGATAAGGTTATCCTTCTTACAGAATCAGAACCTAAAGTAAAAGATCATTACCAAAAGATTGATGCTCAGACTTTTGACCTGAAAATAATTTACACCTGGATAGTAGCGCATAAACGCGACTTGTTTTATGTATTGTGTAAGGATGCCAAAGCTTACCTGAAAACGGTGGGAGAAAATATGACCCTGATAGAGGCGGCCGGTGGAATAGTTAAAAATGAGCACGGCGAATATTTATTTATTTACCGTAATGATAAGTGGGACCTGCCGAAAGGAAAAATTGAAAAAGATGAAAAAGTTAAGGCAGCCGCAGTACGTGAGGTGGAAGAAGAATGCGGTATAGAAGTTAGCCAACTGGGCAAAAAAATATGTAAAACCTACCATGCCTATATTAGCCGCGAAGAGGTGGTGTTAAAGAAAACGCATTGGTTTAAAATGAAGAGCGTTAACCAGGATAAATTAGTGCCTCAAACAGATGAGGGGATAACCGATGTCCGCTGGTTTAAAAAGAAAAAGATAGATACTATTATTGAAAACACTTTCCCATCCATAATGGATGTTTTAGTAAAAATGGACCTGGTTAAAGATAAGGTAACGCCGCTGCCGGAATAAACTGGGTTACATCGCCGTTATGCCGCATAATTTCGCGTACAATGGTTGAGCTGATGGACGAATAGCCCGGTTTGCTTACTATAAAAATACTTTCAATTTCGGGTATCAACGCATGGTTCATTTGGGCTATGGCTTTTTCATATTCAAAATCTGATACGGTACGTATGCCGCGTATCATATAATCAGCCCCAATGCTTTTACAAAAATTAACCGTTAGTCCCTCGTAAGCTATAATATGTATTTTGGGCTCGGCTTCAAATACGGCACGCAGCATTTGTTCGCGCTTTTCTACACTCAGGAAACCCGGTTTTGAACTATTAGCACCTATGCCTATATAAACCTTATCAAACAAACCCAATGATCGTTTAACAATATCAACATGGGCCTTGGTAATAGGGTCAAATGAACCGGGGAAAAGAGCGACTTTCATATTCATACAAATCTATATTTTTTTATTTCGAATATCGAATGTTCGATTTCGGATTTTTTTACAAAGCCGTTAGACAAGATGAAGGGCTTAAATATTTCTTACAAAACACTTTATTTAGAAAAATCAAAAGTCTCCCCAACCGGGGGAGATTATTCGCTAGTTGTCTGTTTTTAAAAGATGCTCATGAGGGCTGCGCTGTTTAGTGGGGGCAATTACGCAATGCTCTACCCTTTAAAAAACGAAAATGAAGAATGACCATATTTACGCTGCTCTACAAAAGCCGGGTGCTGGCTTAGGTTTTGCATGGATTGGTGTTCAACAATTAATAAGCCGCCGGGCAATACCAGGTTTTTTTCGAAAACTATCTTAGGTATTGCCGGTATTTGGTTAAGGTCATAAGGCGGATCGGCAAATACCAGGTCGTACTGGTCGGTTTCCAGTTCAAGGTATTTAAAAATATCGGCTTTATAAGTTTTTACCTGCTCTAATTTATGCTGACGGGCCGCGTCTTTCAAATAATTGATACAATGTATGCTTCTGTCAACAGCTATAACCTGTACAGCGCCGCGCGACGCAAATTCAAGCGATATATTGCCGGTACCGCTAAACAGGTCGAGCACTTTAATACCATCAAACTCAATTTGATTTTGTAGGATATTAAAAAGGGCTTCTTTGGCCAGGTCGGTAGTGGGGCGAACGGGCAGGTTTTTTGGCGGATTAAGCCTTAACCCTTTTAAAGAGCCTCCGATGATTCGCATAGTGACAGTGCCGCCAATGATAATAGCTGGTGGTGGCTAAGTTGTTCAGGCAATTCCAAAAGCTGAATTGGATTAATTGTTACCGCTAAGAAAAACCGTGATAATGAGGTGTGAATTTCATCCCCGGCGGTAATATCCCCGCTTACAATTAATCTTGTAAGCTCGGGATGCAACTCCAGGTCGCCGGCAACTAATGCCGCATAATAGGCCACATCATCCGCGCTTTTAGCCTCGAAACTATTGTAAAAGCGGATACCCGCATCTTTGAAATATAGAAAATCAGCTTTATTGCCCTCTACATTCACATATAATTGATTATTTGCCGGGTTAGCTTCAGCTATTGCTTTGATCCATCCTTTTGCGGCAAATACCACATTTTTAGTATCGTACCTATTTACAACAGCCAGCAACTGTTCATCCACTTTATAAACTATGTAATTTTCTTTATCTAAAACCTGCGCTAAAACCTTTTCATTTTCTTTTACATCCAGCAGGTGTGCGATATCGGTGAGGCGGTCGGCGTTAAATAAATTAACCGGCAGCAAAGAAAATCCCGGTGAAGGTAAAGCGAGCACTATTTTTTTATAATTAGCCTCCAATAATTCCTGTAGTTGCGAGGGATTGGTCAGCTCGCTTAAAGGGCAATTTGCCTCGTAAGCCATTAATTGATTTCCGGAAGTTACGGCGTACGAAAATGAATTGCCATTAACCAATACCAATAAAGCATACTCATAAGCCTCGTTGAGGATAAGTGAGTCATTGCGGTAAGTAAGTGTTTGCTCGGCCATGCTTATCGCAAAAGTAATATTTTTTGGATTACTTAATTAGGTTAGTTATCAGCATTTTTGTAAGGTGTCAGCAGATCATATCCAAAAAGCCTTTCCGCACGAGCCTACCGCTCAGCAAACCGAGCTGTTTGGGCTGTTACACCAGTTTTTATTAAAAGATGCCGGCGACGAATGTTTTATATTAAAAGGGTATGCAGGCACGGGTAAAACTACGGTATTGGGCGCTTTGGTAAAAGCGCTAACACAATATAACTATAAATCGGTATTGCTTGCCCCTACAGGGCGTGCCGCCAAGGTTATTACAGGTTATTCCGGTCGAAAAGCTTATACGATACATAAACGTATCTACCGTAAAAAATCGGCATTAAATGTTGACGAATCATTTGCCATTGCTGACAACCTGGCGGTTAATACACTGTTTATTATTGATGAGGCATCCATGGTATCCGATCAGTTGAGCGGCAATAACCGCGAAACTTTGCTTAACGACCTGGTTAAGTATGTATATAACAAGAAAAATTGCAAGCTAATGCTGGTGGGTGATACCGCTCAGTTGCCGCCAGTCGGATCGGACGAAAGCCCGGCATTGGATGAAGAATTGATGAAGCGGCAGTTTGGTTTAGCTGTTTTTAGCTATGAACTCACCGATGTTTTGCGGCAACAAAAAAACTCGGGGATATTGGATAACGTAACCCGCATACGCGATATGATACGGCTGGAGAAAGAAACCATGCCGAAGATCATCACCAAAGGCTACACCGACGTTTTTAGGATGACGGGCGAACGCCTGGAAGAAGGGTTGGAGTATGCCTATAATAAATATGGTAATGAAAATACGCTGATCATTTGCCGCTCAAACAAAAACGCTAATTTATATAACAAACAGATACGCGCCCGGCTGCTTTGGCGCGAGGAGGAGCTAACCGGTGGCGACCAAATAATGGTGGTGAAAAACAACTATTTTTGGCTGCAGGAGCAGGAGGGGAGCAGTACCGGGTTTATAGCCAATGGGGATATTGCCAAAATAAGGAAGGTGCGCCGCATTGAAGATATGTACGGCTTTAGGTTTGCCGATGTACAGTTAGAGTTTATTGATTATGCCGAGGACCCGGTTTTAGATTGTAAAATTTTGCTGGATACTTTGTATTCAGAATCACCAGCCTTGCAACCTGCCGATCAAAAGCGCTTTTATTTGGAAGCCATGAAAGATTATGACCATATAACCAATAAGCGCGCCAAGCATAATGAACTAAAACTAAACCCTTATTATAATGCCCTACAGATAAAATTTGCGTATGCTATTACCTGCCATAAAGCCCAGGGCGGCCAGTGGAACGCTGTTTTTGTTGACCAGGGCTATCTTACGGACGATATGGTAAATACAGATTTCCTTCGCTGGTTTTATACTGCATGTACCCGGGCCACTGATGAATTATTTTTGGTGAATTTTAATGATAGGTTTTATAGCGGGGGTGTCTAAGAAAACAATGGCGGGGCTATCGTAACCGTAATTC
>JABDBT010000015.1:0-2507 GCA_013288465.1 Bacteroidota bacterium
ATAGTTAATGGCCTGCTGTATGAGCATGCGGCCCAATTGGCCGCCGCCTAAAATGCCTAATTTTAAATCTCCGTAAAATGCTTTCATTATTGTGCTGCAAGTTTACCCTAAATCTTTTAAAAAGCCTAAGTAATTTTGGTTTTTAGCTTAAAATGAGGTGTTTTTTAGGAGCTTGTTTGCGTGTTTTTAACAAATACTTTATCCGACTGATCAATCAAGAAAATCCCCAAATCCTACAAATCAAGGTTCAGACAAAATCACTTTGCCTTATAAAAATAATACCCAGTTGCTATATAAGATATGGGCAGGCCCAGGCAAATTATTAAAATACCGCAGTCGGTTAAAGACGAAACGAGGTGAAGTTGCCGCGCCGGTAAATTGGATAGCGGAACAACTACCAGGTTCATGATGCCCCATATCATAATACCATAAATAGCCCCGGTTAAAAATTTATTGCGGAACCAGGAGAAAAACATGGGGTGAAGCAAAAACAAAACGGTAGTAAATGAAAACGCGATAAAATAATGAAACCCTACGCCCCATAAAACCATTTTTGTGCCGCCGGCTAATGCTGCCGTTTTTCCAAAAACGCCGCTTGCAATATATTTGAATATGCTTGCCGCTTTTATCTGCCAGTTTAATAAAATTGCCGAGCAGGCGTCTAAGGTGCCGGTAAGCAGTCCGACGCCCAATATATAAATTAAAGTGCTGTTCTTTTTAGTGCTAAGCTGGGTTGCCATAAGGGTTTAATTGTTTATCTAATGTAGCTATAATAGCGTACAATCGCAATAGTTGATGTTACCAATTATTTGATAATGAGTAAACAACCAAATCCTCTAATTCGTTTATATTTTCCAGTTCCTTATCTCTTTTAAAATTGTTTCTGTCTAAAAGCAGAATGGATTTTATATTACCAGCGTGAACATACGCGATCACAGTTTTAAAATTTAAAGTTTGGAAAGTATATTTAATAATAGCGCCTAATGCTTCTTGCATTAATCCTTTGCCATGAAAACCAGGAAGCAATTCAAAACCTATCTCTACATTTAACGTGTCTTTGCTGATATTCCACAAGCATATATTCCCGATCAGTTTATTCTCAAATGTAATGGCCCAATAAAACGACTCGCTTTTGCTAATACTTAGGTTTATTTTATTGATAAATTCAGCGGCCTGCGCAGGATTGGTGGTTTTAGGGCGGTCAAGATATTTATTGACTGTCTCGTCAGATCGAAGCGCGGCAATAGCTTTATCGTCCCCAATAGTTAATTGCCTTAATAAAAGCCGTTCTGTTTTTAATGTTGGAAATGAAACTGAATTGTTCATAGCAATTACCCATTTACCAAACTCTCCCCATCAATTATCTTCTGCAATTCCAGTATAGCGCCAATTAATGCTTCGGGGCGTGGCGGGCAGCCTTGTACATAAACATCAACAGGTATTACCCGGTCAACGCCTTTTACTACGTGGTAGCCGTGCTGCCAGTACGGGCCGCCGCAGTTGGAGCATGAACCCATAGATATTACATATTTTGGTTCGGGCATTTGCTCATACAGACGTTTAATGCGCTCGGCCATTTTAAAAGTAACGGTACCTGCAATGATGATCACATCTGCCTGGCGGGCGGAAGGACGCATAAAAACGCCAAAACGGTCCAGGTCATAAGTGGAAGCATACGACCCCATCATTTCAATAGCGCAGCAGGCTATACCAAATCCCAACGGCCACAATGATGACATCCTCGACCAGTTAAGCAGATCGTTCAGTTTGGTGACCATTACGCCACCCCCTTCATGTGTCAGGTCAGGCGTCATTTTTTAAAGGTGGGTTTAAATCGTATAGTTGGAGCAGTTGCAGTTGTTGTAGAGGTTGAAATAGTTGCACTGGCAGTTGCAGTAGCAGTTATTGGTTCCCGTTCTGTACTGAATTTTTTCAATGTATGTTGTTGCCTGTTTATGCTTTCATATAAATTTAGCGGGATATTAGTATCAACCATTGGCCGGGTTGGGGTTGGTTTTATCCAGTTAAGGTCGCCTTTTACCCAAACGTAAACTAAGCCTAATATCAATATGCCTAAAAAAAGAAACATTTCGGTTAACGAGAACAATCCCCAGCGGTGATCAACGGCTTGTATTTCATGGCTGCCAAATACAGTGGCCCAGGGGAATATAAATACCATTTCGACATCAAACAGCAAGAAAATGAGGGCGATAACATAAAAACGGGAGTTGAACGGCAGCCAGGCATTGCCGGTTGGTTCTTCGCCGCACTCGTAAGATATTAGCTTTTCGGGTGTAGGGTTATTGGGGGCAATTACCCGGTTCGCAAAAAACATGAGTGCTACCAGGATAATTCCTGTTATTAAAAAGATCAATATCTTTCCGAATTCCGATATTTGCGAAACTTCAGCCATGCCAGCAAATTTAATAAAACAACCCGAAATTGATGCTATAATTATTGGCGGAGGCGCCTGTGGATTAATGTGCGCTGTACAAGCCGGCTTTTTA
>JABDBT010000015.1:2517-29349 GCA_013288465.1 Bacteroidota bacterium
ATTGGAAAAGAATGATAAGGTGGGCGCTAAAATACTCATAAGTGGTGGCGGGCGGTGCAATTATACCAACCTGTACGCCTCGCACCAGCAATTTATTTCGCAAAACGAGCATTTTATTAAATCGGCCTTTGCGCAATGGACGGTGGAAGATACCCTCAATTTCTTTGAAACCTATGGCATAACCGGCAAAGAAAAAACATTGGGACAGCTTTTTCCAACCACAGATAAGGCAAAGGATGTGGTAAAAGTTTTTACTGACCTATGCGCCGACCTGGGCCAGGAGATCAGATGCGATACTGATGTAAAAAGCATTGACAAAGCAGCTACCGGTTTTGAGGTTGTTTATGAAAAGAACGGAAGGGAAATAACTATTTCAGCTCCCAAAGTGGTTATTGGCGCTGGCGGATTGCCTATACAAAAAATGGGCGCTACTGATTTTGGATTGCGGGTCGCCCGTAAATTCGGGTTGAAAATTATTGATACCGCCCCTGCATTGGTGCCGCTAACTATTACCGGCAAAGACCAGCAATGGTATGAACAATTATCAGGAAATAGCATTTTTTGTCGCGTGTGGAATGATAAGATAAGCTTTGAAGAGAATATTTTATTTACGCATTGGGGTTTAAGCGGACCGGCCATTTTGCAAATATCATCCTATTGGAAACCCGGCGAGTTTATTTTTATCGATCTGCTACCTAACCAAAATATAGCCGAATTGCTACAACAGGAACGGGAAATTAACGGAAAACGTACCCTGCTTAACCTGTTATCCGGCTTATACACCCGCAAATTTGCCGAAGCTTTAAGCGGATACCTGCCGATAGAAAAGAACCTGGCATCTTTAAACAAAGCTGATATTGAAAATATCAGCAACCGCATACATGAGTTTAAGGTAAAACCGGCTGGCGATAAGGGCTATGATAAAGCCGAAGTAATGCGCGGCGGCGTATCAACCGACGAACTATCTTCAAAATCGTTAGAAAGTAAAAAAGTGCCCGGCCTGTTCTTCGGCGGCGAATGTGTGGACGTTACCGGCTGGTTGGGTGGCTATAACTTTCAATGGGCCTGGGCAAGCGGGTTTGTTATTGCGCAGGGGATTTAATTTAATGATTGAATTACTGAGTTATTGAATTAGTGAATGTTAAAAGTGGATTAGTAGATAGATGCTCAACATTATATTACCTGATAACCTCACGGACTTCCCGACTTTATTGACTTTCGGACATATGGGATGCTTCTAACTTCTTAAAATAAGCTATCAGTTTTTCTACATTGCCGAGGTTGTATTTGTTGTTTTTTATCTGTTCAACTGCGTCGGGTTCATCGGCCATTACTTCGCTCATAACATCAACAAATTCCTGGTTGCTTATGGGTTTCATATTGGCGGTATTGCTGCCGTAAAAGTAAATACTGCCTTTTGAGCCGCCACGGCCTCCGCCACCAATAGGGATAGAAATACCGCCGCCAATGCCGCCGCCATAGCCTCCAGTGCCTACCCCGGCGCCGATTTCGGGGCCAAAACCAATACCGCTGCCGCCACTGCCGCCGTAACCTTGTGCCTGGTAAAGGCGTATTGGTGTATTTAGTGCAACGCGCACGAAATCAAGTTCGTAGGCCGACCAGCCGCCATTAGCTGCCACAACAAAGCTATCGCGTGCTACGGTGAACGAGCGCAGATCACTGGCGCTTAATTTTATTGCGGTTGATTTAGAATCTTCCCGGTATTCAATAAAGGCTTCATCTTTTATTGGATTTTTGCCTGATGGGTAAAGCCTGAGCAATCCGGCCACCTTATTGCCTTTAACATCATAAAAATAGCCTTGTTGCCATTTTTGAGATTTTGCTGTTACAGAAGCCAGCAAGAAAAATAAAATGATTAAAATTGAGCGCATAAATTAAATTTACACAAATAACGCATTTTTTAATATAATAATATGATGACCGTTGATTTACGTAGCGATACCGTAACCAAGCCAACCGCCGGGATGCTGGAAGCCATGTTTAATGCCAAAGTTGGCGATGATGTTTTTGGCGAGGACGAATCCATTAACGAACTGGAACAAAAAACAGCCGATATTTTCGGGATGGAAGCCGGGATTTTTTGTCCGTCGGGCACCATGACAAATCAAATAGCTATTAAATGCTTTACCCAGCCATTAGACGAACTGATTGCCGATCAAACCGCGCATGTTTACCGTTATGAGGGTGGGGGGATTGCTTTTAACTCGGCGGTATCTACCCGTTTGCTTAATGGCCCGCGCGGGATAATAACTGCCGAAATGATTGCGCCGGAGATAAATGCCGAGAATATCCATTTTCCGCATACCAGCCTGGTGGTTTTAGAAAACACCAGTAACCGTGGCGGCGGCAGTTGTTATACGCTTGATGATATTAAACCAATAGCCAAACTTTGTAAGGATAAAGAGTTAAAGCTGCATTTAGATGGCGCACGTATATTTAACGCGTTAGCCTATACCGGCGACAAAGCTGCCGATTATGGTAAATACTTTGATGGTATTTCGGTTTGCCTGTCAAAAGGGTTGGGCGCGCCGGTTGGTTCGGTGTTTTTGGCAGATAAGGAAACCATAAAATATGCCCGCCGGGTACGTAAAGTTTTTGGCGGCGGTATGCGCCAGGCCGGGTTTTTAGCTGCAGCAGGTAGTTATGCTTTAGATAATCATGTAGAAAGGCTGAAAATAGACCATGTACATGCACAGTTGTTAGCTTCCGAATTAGGCAAATGCGCCTGGGTAACTAATGTACTGCCCGTTGAAACCAACCTGGTATTATTTGATACCATTGAACCCGCTGCCATAGTTACTGAAAAACTGGCGAAACATGGCATCCTGGCGCTCTCTACTGCCGCAAATCGCATCCGTTTTGTATTGCATTTAGATGTACACCCGGAGCAGGTAGAATATGTGGTTAAGGTGTTGGGTGGTTTAAGTTGATTAAGTGAGTGGTTGATTGAGTTGATTAGGTTTAACAGGAGCCAACTTAATCAACTCAATCTGACCTAATCAGCCACCCACTATTTTATCTCCCTATCCGCGGCCTGCCTTTCAACCATCCAGCCGGGGTATTCTTTTGTGAGGGCGCTTACTTCGTTTATCCTTTGCAGTTCTTCTGCCGATAATTGTAATGTTGTTGACTTGATATTATCATTCAACTGTTCTACATTTTTGGCGCCGATAATTGTGCTGGTAATACCTTTTTGCAGGCGAACCCAGGCCAAGGCAATCTGAGCAGCAGACACGCCATGCGTTTTTCCAATTTCGGCTATAACATCAATAATATCATAAGCTTTCTCTTTATTTATGGGCGGGAAATCAAAATTATCACGCCTCGAATCGCCGGCTTTTTCATTATCGCGGGTAAATTTACCCGACAGGAAACCACCTGCCAGCGGGCTCCACGGCATAATGGCCAAATTTTGATCGGCAGCCAAAGGCACAATTTCGCGTTCAATATCACGGCCTGATAGCGAATAGAAGTATTGCAAGCCCACAAACTTGTTCCAACCTTGTTTTTCGGCTATACCAATGGCCTTCATTACCATCCATGCAGGCCAGTTACATACGGCTATATAACGCACTTTACCGGTTAATACGATATCATTTAAAGTACGCATAATTTCTTCAACGGGTGTTTTTGGATCAACGCCGTGTACGTATAATATGTCAATATGATCTAATTGCAGCCGCTGTAAGCTATCATCAACCGACTGGAATATATGGTAGCGAGAGAGGCCCACATTATTTACACCTTCGCCCATACGACCACGAACTTTGGTAGCTATAACCAACTCATTACGGTTAAGCCCGAGATGTTTAATAGACAGGCCCAATAATTTCTCCGATTCGCCGAACGAATAAACATTGGCGGTATCAATAAAATTTATGCCCGAATCAACCACCGTTTTGATCAGGTCATTTACACCTTGTTGCTGCACTTTGCCTATTGCTTCCCAATAACCGCTGCCGCCAAAGGTCATAGCACCAAAACATATTTCGGATACTGCTAAACCGGTGTTGCCTAAAAAATTGTATTTCATGTTTTTGAGTTGATTAAGTTAGATTAGGTTGTGAGTGGTTGATTAGGTTGATTAAGTTGGATTAAGTTGTGCTTTTTAACTCAATCAACCACTCTCTCAATCAACCAAATAATCAACGGTAATATTCTGCAATTGTTTAAATAAAATGGTCAGCCGTTGGTCAAACTTAAAAAGATGAAATGAAGAGTTTAGCTATTTCACTTGTGGCACATAATCAACCGGTAACGTTTCAGAAAGCGCTGCTTTTGCCCATGTACCTTCATTAAGCGGGCTTTCGCCTAAAATTGTGCCATTACGGTCAAATAATGCTACATGATTTTTGTTGGTAAACGTAACCACACTTGTTTCATAATTAGGTTTATTTACGCGGTGATACAAATCTTTAAAATAGGTTGATTCCTGTTTTTTAGTATAAACAACATACAGGCAGTCTGCAAATTCAATTGCAATAATTCCCTGGGCTGAAGTTGTTTTAAGCACATCGCTCGTAGGTAATTGCTTTTCATTAAGCGATTGGTTAATATAAAGTGGCAACTTATATAAATCCATCCAATGCCTTAGCGAGTCTATTCTTAATTCACTTATGTTTTGCAGGGTCATATTACGCATTAGCGGATTGTCTCTATTTATCCTGCTAAATCCCTGGAACTTTTCAAGCTTTTGCTGTATTATGCCCTCTTTTGGCCGTTGGGTATTCAACTCCCTGGTTAACCGGTACATTTCAAAACCTTCGGCAGCAACACTGTCTTTATACAACGATCTGTAAAAATGCATTGCAGAGCCGTAATAGGCTTCATTTCGCTTTTTTACCCACTTTTTTTCCTGCGATTTACTTCCCGGCAATTCCTCAAAAAAACGTTTCCCCGAATAGAAAGTGGTGTTTTCCATTCCGTCACTTTTAAAATCACTTACCAAATACTTAATGCGGTAACCTAATGCCCGGTTTTCAATAATCAAAAAATCGTCAGACCACGCATCCAGTTCGTTTTGCTCTTTATTGTAATGAAAATTAAGTACATCCGGATTTATAACAGTACAATTATTCGCATTGTCGTCTGTGCCTATAAATTCTTTTTTAAACCGTTCATAATATAGTTTCCAGGCGGTTTTTGAAACCGAAGTTATCTCCACTTCTTTTAACCGGAATGTTTTGGGCGATAACTCAATATTTAACGTTACCTGCGCACTATTAACTAAGAGGGTTTGGGTGTAATTTTCATAGCCCATAGCAGTTACTACCAATGTATATTGGCCCGGTTTAAGACCGTTTAAAGTGAAGGTGCCATCGTCGGCAGTGGCCGTACCAAACGAGGAGTTGTTTAAAAACACACTTGCCCGTAAAGGTGATTTATCATTAACGCGCAATACCTTCCCTGTAATGGAAATATTTTGCGACAAAGTAATTATTGGGCATAACACACAAAATAATAATGATCTTAAAAAATTCATAACATCAATGGATTTATTCATCACTAATTCAGCAAATCAATAATTCATTAATTGTTTTTTGCCAACGTATATTCGCCCCAAAAATCAGTAGCATCCTGGCCTGCTTGTGCCCCGGCACTGATCCTTATTTTCGTCGGCTCACCCGAATCGGACTTTTCAACAGTTATACCCTTTGACTCTACAGCGTTTATCCTGACATTGTAAGCAAATTTCACCGGGTTACTAACTGCCATTTCCATGTTTTTCAATGAAATAGCCAGTTCATAGGTGTAATTCATTTTGTTATCAAATAGGGCAGAAGCTTTAATGCCATCTTCATTATAAACCGATATCAAAGTATCCATTGCTTTTATTCCGGAAGTCTTTATCAATTTCGTCAAGTCGGTCATTCGTTTATTATTAGCATACATAAATGAATCGGCCTTTTTTATCGAAATTTCTGATCCCGGTATTATCTCGGGTTTATTCCTAAAAATAACAGTCATCCTGTTATTTTTTTCAAAAATTGGATAGGTAATACTTGCACCTTCTTGATCATTCTTTTTATCTGCCGTGTTAATAGTAAATGTTATACCTCCATTCAGTATTTTTCGTATTATGGCAGGGTCTGTTGCTTGTATCGTTAAATAAAGGTTATTATCGTCATTGGCTATCGTATAAAAAACATCCGTAGCATGGTTATAAGCCTGGAATTGATTATTCCATTCGGTTGCTTTGCCATCAACTTTTATATCGGCCGGAGCGCGCACCCCATCTTTTTGAACATTAGGTAATTTCTGCGCATTTACGGCAATGGTAGTAATCCCCAATAATATGGCCGGTATAGCCTTTTTAAGGGTTTGGATGTTTAATTTTTTCATGATGATTACGGGTAATAGGGTTTGTTTCTGTAAGATAAACAGAAGTACCCGGCAAAAAAAGCATTGTATCGCTAATATTACCTATAGGCATAGTTGTAATCACAATGTTGCAAATGAGGGGAGTTTGTAGTTTTCGGTAAGCAGTTTACAGTTGGTAAATCAAAAAATACAAACTCAATAATTCAGTCAATCAATAACTCAATAATTACTTCCTTGCCAGCGTGTATTCGCCCCAAAAATCGGTAGGGGAGGAAGACGACTGCATAATATCCAGGCTTATTTTTGCAGCCGAGATGTTATCGGAACCTGCAAAGGATAGGGTTTGCCCGCCATCGCCATTACCCGGGCTTTTGAAATTCACGATATTGAAAGGGTTTGTGCCATTTAGCGTAATATGGTATGCGAATTTTGCAGCGTCATTTACATTTAGGCCCAGGTTTTTAAGGTCAATGGCTAACTCATAGGTGTAAAACCCTTTGCTATCAAATAATTCGGCTGTTTTGATGCCGTCTTCATTATAAACCGAAATTAGGGTATCTAAACCTGGTACACCTGTTACAGCAACCAGTTTCGATTTTTCGCCAAGCATTTTATTATGCGCGTTCATAACCGAGTCGCCGGTATTGGCCGCAATTGAAAGGCCTTTTTCCGCATCGGCTTTGCTGAACTTGCCGAAAACAGGCCGGTTCTTTCTGTCAAATAACGGGTAGGTTATGCTTATCCCGTCTTTATCGTTTTTTTTACCTGCTTTATTTATGGTAAAGGTGATGCCCCCGCTCATTATTTTATTGATTATAGATTGGTCTGTCGCCTGAACAGTTAAGTAAAGGTGATAGTCATCATTTGATACTGTATAGAAAACATCCGTAGCATGGTTATAAGCCTGGAATTTATTATCCCATTCGGTTGCTTTACCATCAATTTTTATATCAGCAGGCGCGCGCTGGCTGGTTTTCTGCACATTAGGCAATTTTTGGGCACCAGCTGTAAGGCAGGTAACACAAAAAGCACTAACTAAAAATGATTTAAAAAGAAGGGTTGATCTTTTCATGATAGGTTATAATAAAGGTATTAGAACGTTCAACAGCCTAGTAATTATAGGATTACTAAATATGTGGTTTAAACATTCACTAATTCACTCAATCAATAATTCAATAATTATTTCCTGGCCAATGTATATTCACCCCAAAAATCGGTTGCTTCCCCACCACTGTTTGCGCCCATTTGCGCCATCAATTGCTGCACCTTCTCCTGCATAGCCGGATCGGGGGCACGTCCGCCAACACCGTTTATCTTAATGTCCATAAACGTAGCCGCACCGTTTAACTTGATATGGTAAGCAAATTTGGCAGCGTCGTTTACAGATAAACCTAATTTTTTCAGATCGATGCTTAATTCATACGTGTATGTCATTTTATTGTTGAAACGTTCGCCTGTTTTTATACCATCTTCATTATAAACAGATATAAGCGTATCTAAACCGGGAATACCAATAACCCCAATGTTTTTTGATTTTTCATCAAGGCGCTTATTGTAAACGTTCATGATCGAATCGCCTTCCATTTTTGCATTCGCGGCGGATGCATTGCCGTCTATGGTAGTGCTGAAAGATTGTACAGCATCAGCACTCATCGCTCCGCCACCGCCACCACTAACGAATACCTTCACTGCGCCTCCTCCTCCGCGCACATAAGGGCGGTCTTTAGGATCAAAAATGGGGTAGATAATGGTTATTCCGCCCTTGTCGGTCTTCTTGCCCGATTTTTGAATAGTAAGCGTTACCCCGCCGCCCAATATCTTATTAATGATCTGCTTGTCAGTAGCCTGGACTACCAGGTATAACTTATCATCGTCATTTGCTATGGTGTAATAAACATCGGTAGCGTGGTTATAGGCCTGGAAATTAGCATCCCACTCATTGGCGTTACCATCTACTTTTATCGTAGCAGGCGCGCGCAACCCGGTTGACGGCTGAACATTAGGGAGTTTTTGTGCGTTTGCAGCAACACAAACGGTCGCCAATAGTAAAGCAAGGGCAATTTTTTTTAGGTTTTGGCTGTTTGATCTTCTCATTTTTTTAAAAGTAATCTTCTAATTTATTTAATAATTCGCTCATTCGCTCAATCACACATCCACTCATTATTTCTTCACCAATGTATATTCGCCCCAAAAATCGGTAGGGGCCGATTGGCCCATTAAAGCGGCTATTTGCGACCCGCCGCCACCACCCTCGGGTGTTACTGATTTCACCGGCGCATCAGTTTGGTTGCCTGTAAATGCTATATTAGGGATGCTGAATGGGCTTGAGCCATTAATAGTGATATGATAAGCAAACTTTGTCCCGTCGCTTACAGATAACCCCAATTGTGTTAAGCTAACAGCCAGTTCATAGGTATAAACTATTTTGCTGTCAAATAACTCGGCTGTTTTAACATCGGATGTGTTATATACCGAAATGAGCGAATCTATCCCCTTTATGCCGGTAACGCCTATGTATTTTGAGTTATTCTCGAGGCGCTTATTATAAATAGCCATTATTGAATCACCCTGAAACTCTTTAGGGTCTGCCGGCTTTGCAGCGCGGGCCCCATCAACGCTATTTCGGGGCATTATCGTAACGTCATCGCCCGAAACTGTTAATATACTATTTCCAACTATCTGGCTGCTATGTACGTACGGCCTGCTCTTTTTATCAAATATGGGGTAGGTAATACTTATACCATCTTTATCTGTTTTTTTACCTGATTTTTGAATAGTAAGGGTTATACCACCGCCAATAATTTTGTTGATAATGGCAGGGTCGGTGGCCTGCACTACCAGGTATAGCTTATCATCATCATTTGCCATGGAGTAATAAACGTCTGTTGCTTTGTTATAAGCCAGGAATTTATTATGCCATTCAGTTGCCTTCCCGTCAATTTTAATATTGGCCGGGGCGCGCAGGCTGGTATTTTGAATATTGGGTAATTTTTGAGCGTTTGCAGTAACAAAGCTCCCCAATAAAAAGATGTACAAAACTGATCTTGACCTGGTCATGTTAAGCTTTTTTATGATTAAAAGGTGATAAGGTTTAGGATATGCAGGTAATAAGAAAGGATTGGACTGATCAGCCAATCCTTTCGGCTAAAGGTTATTTTGCTTTTTTGGTGGTTATAAACAAAACGCCGTCTTTAGCTTTATCGCCATATTTTTTGATTACCTCATCGCCCGATTGTGAACTCATGCTTTCGATGTTAGCTGCCGAAAGTTTTTTCATATCGCGTGCTGTAGCTTCTTTACCATCAATAAAGATCAGTTTGTTGGATAGGTTATTGATGTTGTTTTCATGATTTCTCCCTGATATAGTGTAAGCGAACGTATTGAACTTTTTAATGGAGTTTCCTAACTTCACCGAATCTGTTTTAATAACTGTTCCGTTTGATGTAACGATTAATCCCCGCATTTTATTCAATAAAACTTTACGTTTATCATCCGGAACTGTAGTTGTATAAACCATGGAACCATTAATTGTCTCTCCTGACATACCCCGTACAATCACCGGATTATTGTTTGACAAGTAAACGGTATCGAGCTTTAATTTGCCATTTACAATTTTAACTGTATCAACAACCATATAACTGCCGTTTACTCTTTTTGCTGTTACTCCGTTTATCCTTACTCCGGAAACCACTCTTGGTGTATTATTTGAAGTAATATATATAACGCTTTTCCCATCGCGCGCATCTTTTTCTACGTTGATACTGCCAATTTTAGCGGCGCTCATTTTATTAATGTCTTCATTTTTAACAACCCTGCCATCAACAACTATTATCGGTTCGTCGCCTGTTTTAACGCCATTAATAACTATCCTGGGCCTGGTACTACTATCTAAAATGGTATAGCTATAATTCATTGTCGTCCTTATCCGGCGAACAGTATCATGCAAACGCTTTTTAGTGGTATCTGAAATAGTATATACCGTAAAATCTGAAGCTGTGTTTTTAGCTGCTTTTATGGTGTCATTCGACTGAATAAAATTTACTATTGACGCGCCCATTTTGCTCACTCCATGGTCAACCGTATTGATAATATCAATTTTAGCCGCCGATTTGGTAATGGCTTTGTAAGCAATATTGCTTTTTTTGATTAGCTCAGCCTTTGAAAAACTAAAGGTAAGCAGGCAAATAACAACTGCGGGTACCAGGAAGGCATACCGGGTTAGGTTAAATTTCGAAGATCTCTTAGTGTTCATCATGATAATTCTTTTTTTAATGGTTGATAGGTTAAAGTGGTTAACAATATTTTGAGGTGCTGCCGAAAAGCTTACGTTTACCAGGCTATACTGGTATTGTTTACTGTCGGCGCCATTATTTAATATTTTTTGGTCTGTTATAAATTCAATGTTTTCGCGCACTGCCCTTTTCATGAGCCATACCCCGGGGTTAAACCAGTAAAATATGGTGCTCAGTTCGGCCAGGATGATATCTAAAGTATGCCATTCATTTACATGCACCTGTTCGTGCTGTAGTATGGCCTTCAAATCGGCAGCCTCATGATTAGCCGGGTTAACGTATATACTTCGCCAGAACGAGAATGGCGCGGCATCACCATGAATAACCCTTATTTTATGGTCGCGGATATTCAATGGGATAGAATTGCGGTGGAGTTTATACAACGAGAATAACTGCATAAACAACCTTACGGCCAATACCGAGGCGCCAAGCCAAAACGCCGCCTCAAACCAGTACCAGTAACCGGGTTGCGTAAGCGGCTTAACTAAAGCCTCGGCAGGGGCTTTAAAGTTTAATATAACTACCTGCACCGGGTTGGTTAACTGCTGATGGTTTTGGGCGAAATTATCCAGGTTGATTTTAGGGTAAATGGTTGCAAATAAGATGGCTGCAACCAGGTAAATACGGTTAAGCGTATAAAATGTAAGATGCCGCAGTACCAGGTAATAACCTGCACAGAACAGCAATAAAGCGATATTTACTTTTAGTAAAAAAACAAACAGAGCTGGCATGATCTTAAGTTTTAAGGTTTTTCAATCAGTTTAATGATCTCTTTTAGTTCGGTGGCACTAATTTTTTTTTCGTTGGCAAAAAAGGTCACCAGGTCTTTGTATGAATTTTTAAAATAATCATTTACAAAGCCGCTCATAAACCGTTTTTTGTATTCTTCTTCAATAATTACAGGGGTATAACGAAACGAGTTGCCAAATTTTTCGCCTTCTACAAATCCTTTACGCTCCAGGTTTTTTATGGTGGAGGCGAGGGTGGTATAAGGCGGCTTTGGCTCGGCCAGCATATCCAGGAAATCCTTAATAAAACCGGTACCCGTTTGCCATACGGCCTGCATTGCTTCTTCCTCTTGTTGTGATAACTTTTCCATTGCTTTTACGATTGTTTCGTAAATCTACGACTATTTCGTAATCATACAAGCGTGTTTCAGAAATGTTACGAATATTTGCCCTGTTTTAACTTTTTTTAACATTTAAGCCCTTTGTTTACAACATAATTGGAAATTTCTGTAAACAAATTCCTTTTTTGTAGCTTAGTAAACTATGCCAACAACAACGACAGTAATTACCGGGGCCACGTCGGGAATAGGGGAGCAGACCGCTTTAGCCCTCGCTAAAAAAGATCATGCGCTTTATTTGCTGGTACGTAATACCCAAAAAGGAGAGGAACTTAAACAAAGGCTGATAACCGAAACAAGTAACAAGCATATTTTTATAGTGGAGTGCGATTTGGCCGATTTAAATAGTGTGCGCAAAGCCGCCGATGAACTCAAAGCTAAATTATTCGGCATTAATGTACTGATCAATAATGCCGGGGGGATTTTCGCTGAGCGCGAAATAACGAGAGATGCTTTTGAAACCACCTTCCAGGTAAATCACTTAGGGCATTTTTTGCTCACAACCAGTTTGATGCCTTTATTAGAAAAAGGCCACGCACGTATTATTAATGTAAGCTCCGAAGCTTATAAAATGGGTAAGCCTTTGTTTGATGACCTACAGGCTGAACAATCTTTTTCGGCAAGCAAGGCCTATGGTATGGGCAAGCTGTTTAATATTTACTTTGCTAAATCATTGGCCGAAAAATATGCCAGCAAAGGTATTACCGCCTTCGCGCTGCATCCGGGTATTGTGAATACGTCATTTGGCGCTGGTATGCCCGGTTTTGTGAAGGTGCTGCTTTGGTTAGCGCGGCCGTTTATGATCACTGCCGAAAAGGGCGCCCAAACTTCTGTGTTCCTTGCAACTGCGCCTAAATTAGATTCAAAAAGCGGGCAATTTTTTATCAAACAGAAAGTGGCTAAAACAACTTCGGTAGCCAACCATGAAGGCGCGCGAGATAAACTTTGGGAGATAAGCGAAAAGTTGGTAGCTCATTATACTAAAGCCTAACCACCGTAGCAGTTTATTGCAACAATTTTGATAGGTACACACTTATAATGTTGTATCATTAATAATTAAGTATTATTTTCGATGACTTAAACATGACAATATGCATTTTAACAAAAAGATACTATCAGCAGTAGGTTTAATTTCGGGTGTGGTGCTTTTCGCATCAATGACCGCTATACAGCAGCCTCAACAGCGCGAAGAACCTAAATTGAAGAATATTAAGGTATTGCCTAAAGGCATGACCTATGGACAGGTTGATCATTTGATGGATGAATGGGCCAGCGCTTTAGGTGTAAAATGTAATTTTTGTCATGCACAGGATAAGGCAAGCGACGAAAAACCCGAAAAAACAATGGCGCGCCACATGTATCAAATGGCTGCCAAGATCAATAAAAAATACTTTAAAGCCGAAAAAGACTCATTAGGCGCGGTTATGGAAAGCAGTGTAAACTGTTATACCTGTCACCATGGCGTTGCCCATGTTGAAATTTCATTAAGGGCTAACAGGCCAAGGCCAACAGGCCAGGGTGGTGGTCCCGGCGGGTTTCAAAGACCTCAGGGTGGCCCGGGCGGCGCTCCCGGTGGTTCAGGCGCCCAAGGTGGAACAAATGGTGGCCCCGGTACTCCGCCACCGGCTGATAAAAAACCGTAATTTATGTTTGTAAACAAATATATGCACCCTTTAGCTGTTAGCTAAGGGGTGTTTTTTTTATAGGTGTTTCCGTAAACTGGTACTTAGACTATTTTCGGAGGGTCATTTAAATTGATATGCGTCTCTGTTATATAGCACTGCTTTTTAAAAATGTGCTATTATCATATAACATTTAACAAATACTATAAAAACAATAAATACAACAACCAGTACCACCTGGATATCCTCTTTTGTTTTTATCTGAAGTAAAGATTTGAGCATTGGTTTAAAATAAGGTTATGCTTATACGAAACATTAAATTACTTTGTTTCTTTTTTTTCAAAAAAAATCAAAAAAAAATCAATTGATGCTTAGCTAAATTTCTGTAAGTAAAAGAGCTGTATAGGACCTTTTAGGTAACCCTTTTAAAAACTATATCGTTTAATAAATAGTTTCCATGATTAATTTAATTAGCTAATTTTAGCGGGGTGATGCATAAAACAATGATGAAAATTTATTACACCGGGATATTTCTTTCGTTTTCGCTGTTAATTTCTCAGTGCCATAAAATACCCGTGGGCACAACTAACCCGGCAAGCTTCCAGGGTCCCAAATACACACCTATCAGCAATATGCTTGGCGTTGATGGTTATGAATGGAACTTTTTGCAAGATCCAAATAACCTAAACGATGTATCAAAGGTATATGAGCCTAAAATGGCTTTGATAAGAGGCTTTTCTGCTTTCAGGCATTATATGGACTGGAGTAAAATAGAGCCTACACAAGGCAATTATACCTTTAACCCGGTATTTAGCGGCAGTTGGAATTATGATGCTATGTACCAAACAGCCTTCCAGGATACCATTTTAATGTTGGCCGACCTTAAAACCTGCCCGCAATGGTTATTGGATAGTTACCCTACAAATCTACAGGACGGCGAAGACGTGCCCGCCCCTTATGGTTTAGACCGCAGCGACCCCGCCTCATACATCCTGCAGGCCAAAGCGGCCTTCCAGTTTGCCGCGCGTTACGGTGCTAATACCAAGGTTGACCCCTCGCTGGTTAGCGTTGATTCACAGCCACGCTGGACAGATGACCCGCCCAACGTGGTGAAGATAGGCCTTAATCTGGTGAAATACATCGAATGTGATAACGAACGCGATAAATGGTGGAAAGGCCCACAGGCACAGCAAACCGCCCAGGAATATGCGGCTAACATGTCGGCTTTTTATGATGGCAACAAAGGTAAATTAGGCAAAGGTGTTGGTGTAAAAAATGCCGACCCGGGTATGCTGGTGGTAATGGGGGGCCTGGCTACCGCCAATGTACAGTATGTAATTGATATGGTGGCCTGGTGCAAGGCAAACAGGGGCTACCGAGCTGATGGCAGTATCGACCTTTGCTTTGATGTGATCAATTACCACCTTTATTCAAATGACGGCAATGTATTAACCAATAAAGCAAGTACTGTTGGCGAGGCCCCGGAGTTGAGCATCATTGGCAGCGTTGCCGATGGTTTTGTAAAAGAAGCAGCCAGCCTTGGTACTCATCCGCCGGTTTGGGTTACCGAAAATGGTTATGATATTAATCCCGGCAGTCCGCAGCGCGCACCAGCAATAGGTAACAAGTCAGCCTTGTTGACCCAGGCCGACTGGACAATACGCTCGGCCCTGTTATATGCGCGCCGTGGGGTTGATCGTTTGTTTTTTTACCAGCTTTTTGATGATATCCCTAATGGCGGCGGTACGTACCAAACATCGGGACTGGTAAACGATAATTTAACACGCAGGCCCGCTGCCGATTATATTCTGCAGGTTAAAAACCTGATGGGGAACTATACTTATAAAAGTACAGATAGTACCGATCCTTTGGTGGACAAATATGTATTAGGCAATAAAACCATGTATGTATTAACCATACCCGACCAGGTTGGCCGTACCGGTACCTATGTTTTAAACCTGGGCAATTCATCCTCGGCGATTATTTACACGCTAACCCCAGGCGCTGCTGTCATGACCAAAACCACGGCGCAAACCAACGGTGGCAAACTTACCGTAAACGTAACCGAAACCCCGGTTTTTGTGCAGGGGCTGTGATTCTGATTAAGTTGTAAGGGTTGTAGTGGTTGTTTAAAAGTTGTAAACGTTGTAAGGGTTGTAAAGGTCGAAGTTGTAAATATTGTAGAATTGAACACTTCATCATTCAATATTCATTGTTCGATATTTTCTAACTTCTACAACCACTACAACGTTTACAACCCTTATAACTTTCTACGATCCCAATTTCCAGCCCGATCTGTACTCGCGTTTTACAAACTGGTTTACGGCATCCAGGTTAGTTACGCGCATGTTTTCATTATCCCAAACTAATTTGACGTTTTTACCGGGGTAGGTAAAGCCCTTGCCGTCTGCTTTTGGTATGCGCATATCATGGCCCCTAATAGCCAGGTTTGCCATTAACAGGGCTTCTGTAAGCGGACCGGCCATTTCAAACGGCGAACTTACTTCGTGGTTACCATAACCGGCAATACAAGCTTCAACCCACTGCGCATAATGGCCGCTTTCGCCACCCGGCACACGGGTAATGGTTTGCGGTACTTTAACTTCATTGGTTCTTGATGTTGGCAATAATTGGGGATTGGCAGAGTAGGTGCCGGCAATCATTTTGCCTTTGGTGCCTATAAATAAAATGCCGTTGCCTTCGTCATCGCCAAAAACCTCATCCGGGCCTAATTCTTCCGGCCGCTCGGGTTGTATGCCGCCATCCATCCAATGTAAGGTAACATCATGCTTTGTTTTATGGGTTTTTGGGAAAGTCATGGTAGCATGGCTTGATGGCGGGCAGCTATCCGGGAAATAACCCTGTTTAAACTCGCCCACATACACACTACCTACGCTTGCCTGTACATCTTTTACATATTGCAAGCCAAGCACCCTAAACGGTGCTTCCATAATGTGGCAGCCCATATCGCCCAAAGCCCCTGTACCGTAGTCCCACCATCCGCGCCAGTTAAATGGCACCAGGTTATCAACATAATTACGTTCGGGGGCTGTACCCAGCCATAGGTCCCAGTTTAGTTCTTTAGGTATTTCGGCTTTTGTTGCTGGCCACGGGATGCCCTGCGGCCAAACGGGGCGGTTTGTCCAGCAATAAACGGTATGCACATCGCCAATTATACCGGCGTTGTACCATTCCATTAGTTGGCGCACCCCATCACCTGATGCACCCTGGTTGCCCATTTGGGTAACTACTTTATATTTTTTTGCAGCCTCAGTTAAACGCCTTGCCTCATAAATATCGTGCGTCATGGGTTTTTGCACATATACATGTTTGCCCAATTGCATAGCGGCAAGAGTTATAATGGCGTGGTTATGATCGGGTGTTGAGATAGATACCGCGTCAATATTTTTGGCTTCCTTGTCAAGCAGTTCGCGCCAGTCGGTATAAAATTTCGCTTTAGGGAAATTTGCTACTGATTTTGCCGCCCTGCGGGTGTCAACATCACATAAAAACCCTATGTCGGCTTTGCCGGTTTTGTAGAAATTAGCTATATCGCTTTGTCCTTTACCGCCTGCACCTACACTTGCTATCATTAAGCGGTCGCTGGGGGCGGTATAACCTTTGCCACCCAATACAAAACGGGGTACTATCATGAACCCGGCGGCAGCTACCGAACTGTTTTTAATAAAAGCCCGCCTGGAGTTATTTGCCGCGGTATCCTTGTTTTCTTCAGCCATTGATGTATAATTTATAAATTGGTTTAGCAAGATAAGGGTTATGTTATAAAAACAAAAAATAAAGACATTTAAATTGAGGAAAAAACAACGCTGCAAAAACCCGCAAAATCCCGCCATAAAACTGCAAACTTCCTGCGTTAAACTGCAAATAGCTGCATAAACCAGCGCATTACAGCTATAATCGCAGTATTTCTAATTAGTAATTAGCTGTATATCAATAGTTTGTATGTGAATTTCACAAAATGGCATATTTTTTTCCGATACAGTGAAATTTAAAAAGGGCATCAACAGGTAGCTGCGATGTAATACTATCAAATATAACAAAAAATCCGCACAAAGGCGGACTATAAATGCATTTAATTTACCCTTTTACCTGCTCGTTTTAACAGGCGCAGGTTTTACCGGTTCGGGCTGGTTCTTTAAAAAACGCGCATGTATCATGGCCAGCTGCGGCTCCTTTATATTGGAGGTAGCTTTCAAAATATCGGTGAAAGCGGTTACTTCTTTTTCGCTTGCGGGGCAGCCTATATTGTCGCCGGGTGTATCTAACGAAGCGCCTGCAGGGCGCATTTGCGAATCGGCTAATAAAGTACCATTTGCATCATATACCAACCAAAATGGTATGCCCGATTTTGCGCCGTTATGTTTGGTCAGCAAATCCATAGCGCCGGGGTTTTCCAGGTTTTCTTTGCCTTTTGATTCAAGCACAACCAGCCATTTTATTACGTAGTTATCATCAAATGATTTTTTAATAGCCGGGTCATTAAGCGAAGCTTCCATTTTTTTGCACCAACCGCACCAGGAAGCATGGAAAAGAACCATCACTTTTTTATGCTCTTTAGTTGCCTGTGTATAGGCTTCTTTTAGTACCGCATCAGCAGTTGGCGGTGTAGTTTGAGTGCGGCCTGCATACCCGCTTATCATAAATAAGAATAAGGCGGCAAAGAAAATACGTGTTTTCATAAGTGGCTTAATTTTTATTCTAAGGTAAGGGATGGTATTGTTAAATGCAAGGAGTTTAACTTATGGTATTTTTAGAGAGAGGCAGGGGTGAGTAAAAGGAACGATAGTTATCAAAACTGCAATCGATATTTTTTTTCTCTAACCACCCAGCATCATCCCAAAAAACACGTACCTTAACACCATAAACCAATTTATCATTCATGGCAACATTTCAGCAGCTCAACCGGCGCGGATTTATCCGCACAGGGGCAATAAGCATAGGCGCACTGGCGCTTACCCCGGCTTTAAACGCATTGGCATTAAATAAACCCGGCAAAAAATTAGGCATTGCGTTAGTAGGCTTAGGCACGTATGCCGGCGGACAAATAGCGCCTGCCCTGCAACATACACAAAACTGCTACCTGGCGGGTTTGGTAAGCGGCCATCCCACTAAGGCGGCAGAATGGGCAGCTAAATACAATGTGCCTGCCAAAAATATTTACAACTACCAAAATTTTGATGCGATAGCACAAAACCCCGATATTGATATTGTTTATGTGATATTGCCCGTTGCCCTGCATAAAGAATATACCATACGCGCGTCAAAGGCAGGCAAGCATGTTATTTGCGAAAAACCCATGGCCGTTACCGTAAAGGACTGCGAAGAGATGGTGGCCGCCTGTAAAAAGGCTAAACGCCTGCTCTCTATAGGTTACCGTATGCATTTTGAGCCTTATACTGCCGAGTTGATCCGCATTAGCCGTAAACAGGTATATGGCAAGCTCAAAAGCTTTGAATGTGCCAATGGTTTCACTTATACGCAGGACCCCAAAGCCTGGCGGTTAAACAAAGCGCTGGCGGGCGGCGGCAGCTTATATGATATGGGCATTTATACCATACAGTCGGCACGATACACTACCGGCATGGAGCCGGTTGCTGTGATCTCGGCCCGGCAGGAAAAAACTAACCCTGTACTGTTTAAAGAAGTGGATGATAAAGTTTTTTGGGAACTGGAGTTCCGTAATGGGTTTGTGGCCAAATGCAAATCAAGTTATAGCGACCAGTGGAGCAGCACCCACGCGGTATTTGAACATGGCGCGGTTGATCTCGATCCCAACTTTTACTACGGCGGCATTAAAGGCTCCACACCCGCCGGGCCGATGAATTTCCCGCAGGTAATACAGCAGGCCCTGCAAATGGACGATTTTGCCAATTGTGTAAACCTCAACCGCGAAAGCAAAGTTGACGGAGCCGAAGGTATCAGGGATATGAAAGTGGTAGAAGCCGTGTACCGTTGTTTAGCATCGGGGAAACGGGAGTTGGTGTAATCCAGGATTAGACTTACGGTTTTTATAAACTTCGTAAGTCTTTTGCGTACTGAAAATTGCTGTAACTCAACCCATGATCACCCAACAAACCTATCGAAACTTGGCGCTGGCATTGCCTGATGTGACAGAACTGCCGCATTTTGATAAACAATCATTCAGGTGGCACGACAAAATATTTGCCACACTTTGGGTAAAAGAGAACCTTGCCATGCTCAAACTATCATTAATTGACCAGTCTGTTTTCTGTGCTTTTGATAACGGCCTGGTATTTTATCCCGTACCCGGTGGCTGGGGCAAACAGGGCGCTACCTTTGTTGAACTTGTACTGGTACGCGAAGATATGTTTATCGATGCCTTAAATTGCGCTTATTATAACTTAACAAGTAAGAAATAGGGTGTACCCTGCAATAATTCTCCATATTAAATTTACTTTTATAATGCAGCGTAAATTCTGAACAATATGCTTACAGCGATCAATCCAAAATTACCAATGCGTAATAAAGCCATTACCAGGGATTTTTACCTAAACAAATTGGGCTTTCATGAATTTGGAAGCGCCGATTACGATGGCTACCTTATGGTAGAAAAAGATAGCATTCAAATTCACTTTTTTGAGTTTAGAGAGCTCGATCCAAAGGAAAACTACGGGCAGGTATATGTCCGTACGGATGATATAGAAACACTGTATCACTTCGCCAAAAGCCAAAATGTTAACTGTACCCAATTGGAGTATAAACCCTGGAAACAAAGGGAGTTCTCTGTTCATGACCCGGATAGCAATTTGTTGACTTTTGGGCAAAGTATGTTTTAGAAAGATGCCACCCTTATTTTTCCCCTACTGTCCCGCTACATAAGCCGACAGGTAATACGTGCTTTGGGTGCTTAGTAAATTAGCATCCGGCACAGCTATTTTTATAATGTGGTTGCCCGGGGTTAAAGTACCCAAATTTATAGCCCTCGTTATCACGGGAGCGCCGGGGCACCAGCTACGGCGTTCCTGTGCAATATTTGGGCCATATATGCCATTAGTGCGGGTATTATAAATTTCATAAGGCGCGCAGTTTTGGTTTACAGCTATGCGTGCAAATTCTTTGCCATCTACATAAATCACATGTTCGCGCCAATTATATTCTTCGCCGCCCTGCCCTGCGCCATGGCCCGATGTGATCAGGTACAATACAGCCGATTTGATGGTCTTATCTAAATGAAACAGTATTTCTTTGGCATTATGCCCGGCAGTAGTGTCCTTCCCGTTTAATTCGAAATAGCTTAACAACGCAATTGGCTTTACGGAGTTTGCCTTTTTTGCTTTATTGGTGATGATATTCACCGATGCGGTATAAGTTAACAACGAGCCGGTGCAGCCCATGGTTTCTTTTTGGCCGGCGCCTGTGGTGCCAAAAATTTCGGTCATTATCCAAATATCGGCCCCTTTATCCTTAAATAAACCGGCTAATTGATTAACTGTAGTAACATAAGGTATATTATCCGGCTGGCGGGTTTTATAGTTAAACGGAGTCATAATTCTAAGCAACTCAAATTGTTTTGCATCGGGGCTGTCGTAGTTTTTATCCTTTGGCACATAAAAAAGCGTAACACGGCCTATCCGGTCATAATCATCGCAGCCAAATTTAACTATCACCTTAACGGTTATCGAATCGCCAATGCTTTGTTTTTCCTCATTAGTAAGCTTGCGTATGTATTGCGTGTTATTTATCCGCACCAAACCCGGCTTAACATACTCGCTTACTGGTTTGGCATAGCCATCAAAGAAATCTACATCCTTCATTACCGAAATAACGGATTCGTTTTTCGATTGCGCGTAGGTAAGGCCTAAATTCAGGGGAAATAAAAACAGGATAGAAAAAAATATCTTCATGAGCTGTATTTGTACTAATTGGTGTTATTTATGTTTTTTCAGATCGGCAATAATTTTTTCGGCTTCCTGCCCATCTGCCGAATGTTGTTGTTCTTCGGGCAATTGTTTAAAATACTTTTCGGCCTTATCCACATCTAATGATGAGCCTTTGGCTTTTAAGTACATTAAAATGGCTCCCACAGCATAAGGTTTGGCTATGCCCTCGTTTAAAAACAAGCAAAGGTCATCCATTTTTAAATTTTGAACAGAATCTATGGTCTTGTTAATAGCCTTTAGTTTTACCGAATCATTTTTGCCCAAACTCCTTTTGCGCCGGCCCGCAGACGTGAGGGTCCTGTCCCATTTGCTGTATTTCTGCATAAAAGCTGCGTACTCATCCTGTACCGGCGACCCAACTACCTTCGCCCTGCTCAAAAAACCTGTAGCTTTAACATCAGTTAAACCATTGTTCAAGTAGAATGCCAGGGTATTTGGGTCGAGGGCGGGCTCGGGTGTGGCGTAAGGCTTTGTAAATTGCAGGGAGGCCTTAATAGCTATATCAGCTGTGCCGCTAAAGTTAAATTTGTTGTTGTTAATTAAGGTGCTGTCTGTTTTTTGTTGACCATTTTGCTGGTAAACAAAAAATATTTTGCGCCCGGTTTCGTCACCCTGCGGAAAATTAACTTCGCCGTTTACCTGGTAAGGCGCTGTTGTTCGTTTTTGCGCAAAAGTGGTAATGGGCAATAACCCCAAAACAAGCAGTATTGTTAATCTCATAAAATGTGTATTTTTCTTGCCGGGCGGTTTATGCTAAAATTTTGCCTATAGCCTGCACCCTAAAATTGACGTAAGCTACATAAATTATAAATTTAACACGCTTAGAGGTTTGGATTTTTTTAGCTGAAGTATTAACTATTTGAAAATGAATAGCACAGTTCGTTGTTTTTTTGTAGGGTTACTAAAAGAACCCCGCGTTGTAACGCCTCTTGTGGATCTTGCACCTTATCAATATATTTATACAAGCGTTTTAAACGTCTTAAAAACCCCTGTCACATAAATTATAAACCTTATAATATATAACATGAAAAAGACATTAATAATTTTGGTGCCGTTTATGATAATAATTGGCGCCAGCGCATTTACCTTAAATGGCCGTGCAAAAATTAATAAAAGCAAAGCGGACTCTGTTTTAGACGACCGTAAACATTATGTGGACGAACTAAGGTTAGCCATAAAAGGCAGCGAAAAACTACCTGCCGAAACTGTTTTTAAAAACATTAAACTGTTAAAAGGTGTACCTGCCGGGCAACTAATATCTATAATGGACAAAGGTTATGCAAACTCGTTAGGGGTAACCTGTAGCCATTGCCATAAAAACGGTGAGTGGGACCTCGACATAAAGCCTGAGAAAGAAATTACCCGAAAAATGGTTGCGATGAACGCTACAATTAACAACCAGCTACTTAAAAATATAGATGGTTTACGTGGCCCAAACCCCATTGTTAATTGCACTACCTGTCACCGTGGTTCGGTTAAACCTGCGCTTCAATTATGATTTCATGGGTATTAAACCTGCAAATAATTCACTAATTTTTTTCATTGCGATACTAAACTTAAAATTTCAAGGTTTATATTATTACTCATTGATTAATTAAATTAAGTTTTACGCTCTTTTTTTAACCAATGATATTGTTAATTGTTTAATGTGAACCATAATCTGAAAACTATGAAAAAGTTAATTGCAGTATGCCTGTTATCCGTATTTATGATGAGCTCGTTTGCCGAAGCCCGACCGATCCGCCTGCAACAGGATACTACCCAACACAAGAAAACAAAAAAGGATACTACTAAAAAGGACACCAGCAAAAAACCACCGATGCAGCGGCGATAAATAGTCCCGTTGTTTTTGCTCAGCCTGACCCACCCCTTGGTCAGGCTTTTTTGTTTAACCGTATGGTACTGGAAAAAGGCCAATCTACTGCCCGCTGCAAACCGTTTAGTGCAAACTACCTACGCTTTCCCCAACTGCAAACGCAGCTTTTTGAAAGTTTGCAACGGGCCTTCAGTAATAAACAGGTTAACCAGCCATGTGGGTGCACCATTGGCATCAATCTGTAAATCGTAAACCACTTTAATCTTACCCGGGCCATCGGGCGTAATGGTCCATTTGCCTTTTGAAGTATGTGTGCGGTACAATCCCGATTTCTCGGGCACCATGCCGGATACATTCGGCGCCTCCACAGTTACCACTTTAGTTCCGGGGTTTTGAGTTACAGTAACGTGCGACACAAAATCGCGATCTTGCCCGGGCCAGGGCACAGTAACTTCCGAATAATAGTATAAGTCGCCCGGCGCAACCTGTTTAATTATGGTTGCCGATTTGGTGTGATAAGCCCAGGCGGGGTAGTTTTTAATATCTAATAATACGGCGACCAACTGGGCTGGCGTTGCGTTAAATGTACATTCAACCCTGATAGGTTTTACTTTAACATCGGTAGCAATGCTTGTATAAATGCGGATGTCGTCTTTATCGGTACTAAGCTTATAGCCGGGTTGCTGCATAAACAATATAAAAAGAAGTAGCCGGTACATTTGCTAATTAATTGTTGATTTGTTGAGTTAATAAATTATTGATTTGGGCATGGGCCGATACAGCACTAATTAACGGTTTTTGTAAATTATGGATGTTTGTTGATTGTAAAATTATCGCCACCGGTTTTAATAGCTTATTTTGGCACTTATCAATAACAATTGGTTGGGCTATTATTTTGATTTTAGGTTTGCCGCAATTACTTAACAGCTTGTTGTTCGCTGATATGAACTGCCCACTGCCAAACCGCCTACTGCAAACTAAAAAGCCCTGCTACCGTAATAGCAAGGGCTTTATGAGTAAATTGTGACAGCCTACTTTTTAGGTTTGGCCGTAGTGGTGGTTACGCCGGTAATAAACGCCGCCTGTATCGAAAATGCAAAATCCAGTTGTACCGTATTATTAAACAGGCTAGTATCCTTCATATTAACAAACTGGTCGGTACTGTAGGGCGAAGTTTTACTGGTGGTCGCAAATGAATGGCAGCTCCTGCAATTAGTTTGTACTCCATATTTAAAAGCGGGGTTAAGTTTGTTTGGAGTGCCAAAAACCTTCGCGCCAAACGGCGCTTCCAGGTATGGGTTATATACCAATACCGGGCTGACCTTTTTTCTATCGTTCGATTCAAGATTTGGCGATACTTCGGTATAGGCCGCACCCATGGCATAATGATTAGCCGCGCCATGTAATGCGGGCTTTAAGCTTGCGGCATAGTTTGAGCTTGGTAAAAAAGGGGTGGTGGGGTTTGGCGCCCAGTAGAAAGTTTGCCATGTCCAGTTACTGATCTCTTTGGTGGTTACGTGCATAGCAACCAGCAGGGCAATATCGCCGGTATGTGCCGTGAATTTTTGCACCGTTTTTTGCTGCTCGTTCATGTAGGCTGCCATGGTGGTATCTAACTTTAAATAAATAAAGTCGCTAACGTTACAAGTGGCAGCCGCAATTTGCTGCGGTGTAGGGTTTGGCGTAGTTACCGGCACTAATACTTTACCGGGTGCCTGTTTGTTATGCATATCGGCATATACGTAACTGTTCCATTTAGCATAGCCATAAGCCTGGGGCGTCGCAGGCGGCCCGTGCCATGCCGGCACGCGTATGAGCGAATCTTTTGCGTGGCCCACATAATAAACCGGTTTAATGGTCATGGCCTTTTGCGGAAAAGGCGGGATGCCGCCAATGCCGCCGCTAACCGCGTATTTATTGATCACTGACAGTTTAAAAAGCGAGTTTTTGATAACGTGCGATGCCGCTTCAGGGTCGTAGGCAACAGATGTCCATGTTAAGGTGGTGCTGTCAATTTCATCCCCTGTACCACCAAGTCTTTTTGCTGATGCAACCGCGTCTTTTAACTGGTGCGGTACACTCAATTCTACACGTTTTGATTTGGTGTTGATGCTTTTATCATCCGTGCGGCCATTAATAATGAGGCTTTGTATCTCGGAAACCCCCAGCCATGTTTGGTAAATAAGCAGGCTGTCTTTTTGAAAAGTTTGGCCCGATTCGGCAGTCAGTCCCGCCCAAATACCCCAGGCGTGTTTATAAATGCTGGCTGTATCGATGGTTTTGCCATTGATCCATGAATAAATTTTGTTTGAGTCTTCGGGAAAATGAAATCCTGGCACTGTTTCGGGGAGGTTAACCGCGGTGATTACCGTATCAGTAAATTTGCCGCTGCCACCGCCGCCGCTGTTACACTGGGTAACTAATACAATGACGCCGGCCATTGCCATCAATAACAGAACTGCTGTTAGTTTTTTCATAATTGTTATAGGTTAGGTTAATTATAGGGTGATAAATAATGTTATTTTTTTGTCATTGGTTATATCATTTTCGTTTATATAAATGGTAAGTTTCTATAGGAAAGTACCCAGAACGAAGCTCCCAAACCGGTCACTTTTTTTGTGTTAGCAGGCTGTAAATAAATAAGTTAAATTTTACCTAAATATTTGTGATATAAAAATAACACATTTTTTAAACAAACAAATAGGTTGTAAAATATTTATTGTGATACCATGTAATTACCCCTGGAAAGCACAACTTCTATAACCTTTACAACCTTTTCAACAAAAAAACTATCTTTGAAACTATGCAAAAAATATTGGTAGCTAACCGGGTCTTCGGCATATACACGCAGCTCTACCGCGTGGCCCTGTATTTTTAAGTCTTCCTGCTTAAAACTTATGGCTTCGCCACGGGCAATGCGTATCTGCTCTTTCACCAGGTCGATGCCCGTTATCAGTTCGGTAACCGGGTGTTCAACCTGCAGGCGGGTGTTCATTTCTAAAAAGTAGAAATTTAGCTGCTCATCCATAATAAACTCAACCGTTCCCGCTCCGGTATAATTTACTGACCGTGCCACGTCCACCGCGCATTTACCCATCTGTTGGCGTATAGCAGGCGTTAATACCGATGAAGGCGCTTCCTCAATCACTTTTTGGTGCCTGCGTTGTACCGAGCAATCGCGCTCAAACAGGTGTACAATATTGCCGTGCGTGTCGCCAAGTACCTGTATCTCAATATGTTTTGGTGATGAAACATAACGTTCAATAAATACCGACCCATCGCCAAAGGCTGATGTAGCCTCAGATACGGCTAATTGCATTTGTTCTTCAAAATCGGCCGCAGTATCTACAATGCGCATTCCCTTGCCGCCGCCGCCAGCCGCCGCCTTTATCAGGATAGGGAAACCCACCTCAACCGCGCGCTGTTTGGCCTCGTTAATATCGGTAATAGCCTCCTCGGTACCCGGCACCATGGGGATGTTATATTTCATAGCTGCGGCTTTAGCCGATAGCTTATTGCCCATCACCTCCATAGCCTCGGGCGAAGGGCCTATCAGTATCAGTCCCGCTTCGCGCACCATGCGTGCGAAAGCGGCGTTTTCGCTCAAAAACCCGTAACCGGGGTGTATCCCTTCGGCGCCGGTTTGCCTGCAAGCATCAATTATTTTTTGGCCTACCAGGTATGATTGGTTAGATGGTGCTTCGCCAATGAA